>CALACD010000430.1 GCA_937890445.1 uncultured Acidimicrobiia bacterium
CACCAATCAGAAGAAAATCAGCACCCTGCTAGACTCCACCAGTGGAGCCAATGCCGATCACTGCACAGACTCAGGTGTCCGACACCATCCTGGCGTCGCCCGACCGATGCTTCGGAATCGCGACCGACCTGGCGGCCTACCCGGGATGGGTTCCGGCCATCACCTCCGTCGACGTCAGGGCGATCGACGATCTCGAACGTCCGGTCGAAGTGGAGTTCCAGGCCGAGGCCATGGGCCGACGCACCCGGTACGTGCTGGCCTATGACTACGCCGAGGCACCACACGGCTTCTCATGGCGTCAAACCGAGGGGGACCTCACTCGTCGACTGGAAGGCTCGTATCGATTCGCACCTTCGGATGAGCAACCGGGCGCGACCGCAGTCACCTACGAGCTCGACATCGAGCTGGCCGTGCCACTGCCCGGTTTCGTCAAGCGGCGGGCCGAGACGAAGATCGTGCAGGCCGCCCTGAGTCAGTTCCGGCAGCGAGTCGAATCGAGCTGAGAAGATTTTCGGGAATCCCCGAAATTCTTGCTTGAGTGCGACCCGGATTCCGTCGAAGACCCAGCCATGCGAATTCTGCGGCTCGATCTCGGCGAAGGCACAGGGACCATCGACCTCCACCCCTTCGTCTCGATACTCCACGATCTCCAACCGACGCAGCGTCATGCGCTGACGTCGGCCATTCGTTCACTGGTGAATGGATCGGGCGAAGGTCTTCAGGGTCTGGTGGAGAACACCGGTCATCTCGTCGAGCTGGGCTCGTCCTCGGGGGCAGGCTTGGGGCCGCTGACGACCGAGGACATCGTCGTCGAGATCGACCGACTGTCGGCTTCTGGCGGTGACTGTTCGTCGTTGTTGGCCGAGTTGGACCAGCTACGTCGTTCCGCTCAGATCGACGCCGTCTATGTCGAGGAGATTCGTGCCGACCTCGAGCCGGCGATCGCGGCCCGGGTACAGCGCCTCCGAGACCAACTCTCGGGATTGCAGCGCAACCCAGTCGATGATTCCAAGGAACTCTGCCGACAGCTCGGTGCTCTGGTCGTCGCCGCTGCCGCCGTCGATCCGACGGTGCGAGAAATCCCGGACCATGTGCGAGGTCTCATTGCCGACTGGGACGACTATCAGTTGGCCCGTCGCCAAGCTGGGCCTCACATCGATGGGCTCAACCGGGGTGTCCAGGCAGCCGAGGCAGCCCTCGGCGATGCTCAGCGAGCCCTGCAGGAGGCGCGGGCGAACGCGGTTCCCCTGTCGCTGAGCCCGGAACAGGAAGCTCGCCTCGAGGAGCTGGCCGACACCACGCTGGGGCGACGAGGGCGGCGAGACAAGGGTCTCTCGGTCGAAGAGCAGTCCGAGATGGATGCCCTGTTGGCCTTGGTCGATGTCCCGACCTTCACCGCCTATGCCATGTATCGGCTCAACCCGGCGCCGCCGGCGGACAAGTTGGCCTTGGTCAGCCAAGCCGAGCAACGGGTGGTCGAGGCGGTGGCGTCGCTCGAGGAGACTCGGGCCAACTACAGCGTGGACGAAGTCGCGACGCAGCTGAACCTGCAGTTCGACGCCCTCAAGACCCAGGCTCGCGACCACTTCGGCCCGATGCTGCCCAGCGACCTCGGAGCTGCGCTGTCCGAGCTGGTGGTCGAACGCGACAATCCGGCCCACCTCGAGGCGATTCGCGACCTGTACGACGCCTGCATGGCGGCCGACATCGAGGTGCCCGAGACCATCGAACCAGCCGAACTGACCGGCTGGGTGACCGAGTGGATCCGTGGCAAGGAGAACGACGCCAAATTCGTGCCCGTTATCGATCACGACGCTGTTCGTCAGGAACTGGCCAGCGCCGAGAAGGCACTCGATCGTCACGCTCGAGCCATGGGGCGTATCGATCGCATCGAGGCCAG
>CALACD010000431.1 GCA_937890445.1 uncultured Acidimicrobiia bacterium
CGATCATGCGGGCTGAAACCTCCGGCAGAAGCGACATCAAGTCAGACACACGTCAAGGACGCCCCCAGCGACCTCGTGGACCGAGCACTCGCCGACATCTGCTCGGCAATCGCGGCTGACGCTGGCGCCCAGACGGTCACGATGTCGTCATCTCGCATGGCCGGCGACGGTGTGCTCGGCATGGCATTGGGCGAGTACATCATTCACGCCTGGGACCTGGCGGCCGCGACCGGTCAGTCGTACTCTGCACCCGATTCAGCCGTCGAGGCAGCGCACGAGTTCCTTCGAGGCATGGTGGCGCCCGAGTACCGGGGTCCCGACACCGGGTTCTTCGACCAGGAAGTCTCGGTCGGTGACGGCGCCTCCAACCTTGACGAACTACTCGGCTTCTCCGGCCGAGACCCGCAATGGGAGGTCGCGTCGGACTCGACCGGGCACGTAGGAAGCGAGGAGTCCCCCGCCGTGGCCACATCGTCGGAACCTGCGCCCTAACGTCGGAAGCATGAGAACGAACGATGTCCTGGCCGATGCCTTCTCGCGGATCCGTGGCGAGGTTCACGACGCTGCCGTCGGACTGGGGGCTGCTGGACTCAACTATCGACCAGACCCCGATGCCAACTCCATTGGCTGGCTCATCTGGCACCTCGCTCGAGTGCAGGAGGAACACGTCGCTCACCTCGCCGGCAAGGCGCAGCACTACGTGAGCGACGGTTGGGCCGTTCGGCTCGGGATGGCCCCAGACGACACCGACCTGGGCTATGGCCACACCTCGCAACAGGTCGGAGCGGTGACATTCGATTCGCCCGACACCCTGCTCGCCTACTACGACGCGGTACACGACTGTTCCCTCGACTACGTGGCGTCGATCAGCCCCCTCGAACTGGATCGGATCGTCGACACGAGGTGGGACCCTCCCGTCACGGCCGGCGTCCGAATCGTCAGTGTGATCGACGACTGCATGAACCACGCCGGCCAGGCGAACTACGTACGTGGTCTCTTCGAGCGTCTCCCGAACCCGGAAGAACCGGCGGCGCCTTGATCGAGCACCGACGGATCGCAGCTGGAGGTGGCTAGCGATGGCTTCGTTTGTGCCGAAGCAGCATGAACACTCCAAGACCGGCTATGCCTCCAAGAGCCAGCCAGATCGCAAACGGAGATCTCGACGGTGGTGGTTTCAAAGTTCACGGCCCTCCACCATCCTTCACCGGCTTGGGGTTCCGAACGTGACGAATGGGACACCCACGATGAACTCGGTCGCCCGCTGTGTCCAGGATTCCAACGGCGACGAGTCCGGGCGCCATCTCGTCAATTCGCCCACCGCTCGCTCCAGCATCTCCTAGCGTCTCCTCATGGTGAGCGAACCATCGAGAGCGCAGTTGTTCGTCGATGGCGAGCCCGTCCTGTCGTTCGTGCCGATCGAACACGATGGTCATCCAGAAGCTGACGACGCGGTACCAATGGCCGAACCAGATGTCGTCGTGCCGGCCGTGTGCAGGCAATTGGAGGACTGCTGGTTCCGTTCGCCCGACGACGGTCTGACCGATGCCCTGATCGCAGGCGGCGCGACCGTTGTTCGCCATTCCCATGTGATGACGTGCGACGTGACTCGAACGCAACGTCCCCGCACAGGCGCCACGGTGTCGATCGTCCCGATTGGCGCGTCGTCGATCGAACTCGCCGAACTCAACGTCCGGGCCTACCCGCCCGACCATGTCGACTTCGAAACGAACGATGCAACAGAGGCCCAGGAAGCAATCGACGCCATGCTCAGTGGCACGCTGATCGGTCCGTTCATGACGTCAGCGAGCGCAATGGTGACCGACGCCGGTCGCCCCGTTGCAGTGTTGATCATCAACCGCATGCCGGACCACGCGATCGCCGGCGGACCGTGGGTGACCGAACTGTTCCGCGACCCGGATCCTGCCTACCGAGGGCTCGGTGCAAGGCTGCTCGAGCGCGCCATTCGAACCTTACGCTCGGAGGGCGAGACATCGCTCAGCCTCGCAGTCACCGAGGGCAACCCGGCACTCGAGGTGTACCGGCGATCCGGGTTCGACCTGGTTGCGAGTCGACGAAAGCTGCTGATCCCGGCGACGTGAACCACCAGCCACCCGGGACGGGGGCGCTCGAGTGTCGATGGAGGTCGGGTCCGAGCATGCCGAGCGCAGTCGCGATTTCCGTGATCTGGTGAGCCCGCCGGGCACGATTCGCCGCACAGGCCACGAGGTCCATGCTCAGCTGGCTCGCCTGGCCAGATCGGCGACCGTCCAGAATCCTGGTTGAGGATTGTCGATGTACCCGCCGGAGGCGTAGAGGCCGAGCCTCTTCAGGCTTTCGCCGGACAGCATCTCGATGGCGTCGAAGAACGCGTTTGGGCCTGCGGTTCGCAGCGCAGTGTCGCCGTCGCTGGGCTTCTTTGGCAGATGAGTCGTGAGAAAGACGAGCGGTACCCTTCCTCGATCTTCGTCTCCACGGAGCGCGTGCGCTCGGCCAAGGCACTTCCAGACGGCGTCCGTGCGCAGGAGTCCGCCGCGGTGGCTCGTGAAGGCCCCCGACACGTCGAAGTACCACGAGTCGCCGTTGTTGTCCTTCGCAATGAAGTTGACCGAAACCCCGGTCTTGCGTATCCGCCGGTTGCGTTCTTCGATGATGAACCCCGCCTGGCCCAGGAGTTCCTCGGCCAGCTTCTGAGCTGCCTTCCCCTCTTTGGTCGCCCGGCTCTGAAAATTCTCGGGCTCCTCACGAAGATCGAGCACCGGCCTAGATCCGCTCGGATCGTTTCCGACAACGGTGCTTGCGGGAACAATCGGCTGCGGAGCCTCGAGTGCAACGCGCTGGCGGGCGATCTCCACGTAGTTCGGATCGAGGTCGTAGCCTGCGTACCGACGTCCCAGTCGTGCGGCGGCAACGAGCGACGAGCCAGACCCCATGAACGGGTCGAGGATCAGATCATCCTTGAACGTGTACAGACGGATGAGCTGCTCGGGTAGCTCGACTGGAAAGGGTGCCGGGTGACCGACGCGCTTAGCCGACTCCGGTGGAATCGGCCAGACGTCGAGCGTCGAGGCCATGAAGTCTTCAGTGAGAATGGTGCTCTCGTGCGGCAACCCCTCTGCCAGCAGCTGCTTCACCGTCTTTGCTCGATCGAAGCGGCCCTTGCTCGCAACGATGACGCGCTCGCTGATGTCACGAAGCACCGGGTTCGCTGCGCTGCGGAACGATCCCCATGCACACGACCCGCTCGCGCCCTCTGCCTTCTGCCAGATCAACTCACCGCGAAGGAGCATGCCCAGGTCGTGTTCCAGAATCCGAATCACGTCGGCCGACAAACTGCGATACGGCTTGCGTCCGAGGTTTGCCACGTTGACAGCGATGCGCCCGCCCGGCTCGAGCTTTCGAACGCTTTCGGCGAAGACGTCGGTCAGCATCTCCAGATACTCGAGGTACGACGAAGGGATGCCCTCGCGGTCCAGTTCTTCTTCGTACTGCTTGCCTGCGAAGTACGGAGGTGACGTGACGACAAGGGCAACGGACCCGTCATCGATGGCGTCCATGTGGCGCGCATCACCACAGATAAAGGGTTGTGCGACCGACCTCG
>CALACD010000432.1 GCA_937890445.1 uncultured Acidimicrobiia bacterium
GGGGTGGCGCTTGGCGTGCATGTGGAACGACTGCTCGCGGGTGAGCGTGCACTTGACCGGACGCCCGGTCAGGGCAGCGGCCAGAGCGGTCTGGGCCTGATTCGACATGTCCTCCTTGCCGCCGAAGGCACCACCGTTGCTCACCAACTCGACCGTGATGGTGGCCGGGTCGCGATCGAGGATGGCGGCGATCTGGTTGCGGTCGTCCCACACTCCCTGACCCCCGGACCACACGTAGAGCGAACCATCGGCACGGGGCTCGACCAGCGTCGACTCCGGCTCGAGGAAGGCCTGTTCGATCCGCTGGGTCTGGAAGACCTCGTGCACGGTATGGGCGCTGGCGGCCAGCGCTGCGTCGGTGTCCTCACCTCGCTGATACCTCGAGCGGGACAACTCGTTGCCGTCCAGGCCCCATACGGCATCCTCGGGGTCGTCGAGCGCCGCCACCGGGTCGGTGATGACCCGTTGGACGTCGTAGCTGACCTCGATCAGCGCGCTGGCGTCGCGGGCGGCCTGTTTGCTGGACGCGACCACGATGGCCAGCACATCGCCGAGATAGCTGGTACGCCCACCGACGGGAATGAAGCAGGGCCAGTCCTGGTGGATCAGTCCGGTCTTGAGCACACCAGGGACATCGGCCGCGGTGAAGACGGCTTCGACGCCGGGGTGGGCCAACGCCGGCGCCGTGTCGATGGCCACGATGTCGGCCCGGGCGTGGTCGGCCAGTCGGAGAGCGCCGTGCAACATTCCGGGCAACGTCATGTCATCGATGAAGGGGCGGCGCCCGATGGCGAGGTCGGGCGCCTCGTACTTCACCCCTGAGCTTCCGATGCCACCGGGTTGTTCGGGCTTCAGATCGAGTCCCTGGGCCAGGGCTTCCATGGCATCGAGCACCTTGACATAGCCCGTGCAGCGGCACAGGTGGGCACCGAGATGCCGGGAGGCATCGTCGCGGGTCAAGGCCTCGCCCTTCTTGTCGACCAGGGCCTTGGTCCGCACCACGATGCCGGGGGTGCAGAAGCCACACTGGAGCGCGCCACAGGCGGCAAACGTCGAGGCATACCGCTCGACCTCCTCCGCGGGCATTCCCTCGAGAGTGACGACGCTCTTGCCTGCCACCTTGGTCAACGGCAGGTTGCACGACACGACCGCCTTGCCGTCGACCAACACCGTGCAACAACCGCACTGGCCCGACGGGGCGCAGCCGTCCTTGGGCGAGATCACCCCCAACTCCTCGCGCAGGGCGTCGAGCAGGTGGTGGTGCGAGGTCGAGACATCGACCTGCGCACCGTTGACGGTGAGCGACACCGTCGTTTCGGTTTCGGACAGATGGGCGGGGCTCTGGTCGGCGATCGTCATGCGTCAGCCCTCCTCGGGGAGAATGACACCCCGTTGTTCGGTGATGCGCCCGTAGTACTCGGGCATCCGATAGTGATCGAAATCGAAGACAGTGTCCTTGTAGTTGTTGCACCAGTCCAGGTCACAACGGGCAACGATGAGTTCATCGTCCGTTGTCAGTGCCTGCGCCATGATCTGGCCCGAGGGAGCAATGATGGCCGATTGGGCCAACGAGTCGACACCCTCCTCGACACCTCCCTTGGCCACGCCGACCACCCACGTTCCGTTCTGGTAGGCACCGGACTGCATCACCAGATGATTGTGGAATCCCTGGAGCGGATTCTGTCCCGGGTCGGGCGAGAAATGGAACGGCGTGTTGTAGCCGCACAGGATCAGCTCGACACCTTGGAGACCCATGACCCGATAGGTCTCGGACCAGCGTCGATCGTTGCAGATCATCATGCCGACCAACCCACCGAAGGCCCGCCACACGCCGAACCCATCGGGGCTCGGTTCGAAGTAGTACCGCTCGAGATGTTGGAACGGCCGATCGGGCTCGTTGGTCTCGTGGCCCGGAATGTGCACCTTTCGGAAGGTGGCCACCTTCGAGCCGTCCCGTTCGACCAACACCATCGAGTTGTAGTGATGCACGGTTCCGTCCTCGTCGGTGACGAGTTCGGCGTAGCCGAGCGCGAAGCCGATCCCCAGCGCCTTGGCCTCGTCGAAGAGGGGTTGCGTGACCGGGCTGGGCATCTCGGTCTCGTAGAAACTGTCGATCTCGTCCTGATCGGTGAGATGCCAGCGGGGAAAGAAGGTGGTGAGGGCCAGCTCGGGGAAGACCAACAGCTCGACGCCGGCATCGGCGGCCTGTCGAAGGAGGGACAGGAGACGTTGCACCACGGCCTCTCGGCTCTCCGACCGAGCAATGGGTCCCAGTTGGGCGCCGCCGACGGTCAGGAACCGCTTCGGGTGGGCATCGCCGGTCATGGACCCGGCGGGTGTGGATCGAGGGGAAGTTGTCGTCATCAGAGTTCGCCTTCGGCAAGGTAAGCAAGGACCCGAAGCAGGACGTTGGCGCCTGCCTCCAGATCGTCGGGGTCGGTGTGTTCGGCCGGGTTGTGACTGAGACCGGCTTGGCTGGGGGTGAAGATCATCGCGGTGGGGCAGACCCGGGCCAACATCTGGGCATCGTGGCCTGCTCCTGATGGCAGCCGCAGTGTCGAGCAGCCCAGGTCCTGCGCCGTTGCCTCGATCAGCCCAGCAATGCGAGCGTCGAAGCGGACCGGTTCGAACCGGGCCAACGAGCGGGTGGTGATCGCCACTCCCTCGTCCTCGGCCAGTTCGTCAAACCGCTGTTGGAGTCGTCGTTCGGCTTCTTGCAAGACGACTTCGTCGGTGTTGCGCAGGTCGACGGTCATGATGGCCGACGCGGCAACCACGTTCACGAGGTTCGGGGCCAGATCGATCTTGCCGACGGTGCCGACCTGGGGATGCCCGAGTTCGAGGGCCAGTCGGCGGACGAACGTGGCGATCTCGGCAGCCACATAGCCCGGGTCGTGACGGAGTCGCATCGGCGTGGTGCCGGCGTGGTTGGACTGCCCGGCAATGGTCACCTCGGTCCAGGAGATTCCCTGGACGCCCTCCACCACACCGATCTGGACTCCGGCCTCTTCGAGCACAGGGCCTTGTTCGATGTGTAGCTCGACGAATGCATGGGGAACCAGGCCGGGGCTCGGTCCGGAGCCGAGATAACCAATGCGCTGCAGTTCTTCGCCGGCGCTGACACCGTCGATACCGACGGTGTCGTGAGCCTCCTCCACTGCCATGCCCCCGACGTAGACGAGCGAGCCCATCATGTCGGGCGCGAAGCGGGCTCCTTCCTCGTTGCTGAAGGACCCAACGGCCAACGGGTGCTTGGTGACGACACCGGCCCGGCTCAGGGTCTCGACCACTTCCAACCCGGCCAGCACGCCGAGGTTGCCGTCGTAGCGTCCACCGGTGCGGACGGTGTCGATGTGGCTCCCGGTCATGACCGGGGCCAGGTCGTGCGTACCGGCCCTGGTGCCGATGACATTGCCGATGGCGTCGATGGTGATCTCGAGGCCCAGGTCACGCATCCAGGTCACGACGAGGTCTCGGCCCCTACGATCTGCGTCGGTGAACGCCAGCCGTGAGGATCCAGTGGTTCCTTCGATGCCCCCGATGTCGGACAACTCACTCAGCCGCTGGAGCAGACGAGTGCGATCGATTCCGAGGGTCGTCGTCACCGGGCCATGGTCGACGCTGTTCAACAGAATGTCAAGGGCGGTGAACCCACTTCTGGAGCGGTTTCTTGGCACATGCCGCCAATGACGAGCAAGGTCTTTCAGGGAGGGTTCAGGCAGGGTTCAGGGTGAGGTATTCCTTCAACCAGCGATGCACTCCGAGCAATTCACCCAACTTGTCGGCACAGAAGTCGACGAACCGAGGCAACGTCGCGGTCGGGGGCAGCGGTTCGTACCAGCGCACCTGGAAGCTCGTGTGCTTCAGCAGATCGGCTCGAGGATGATCGTCGCCCCACGGCTTCGGCACCGACTTGCGCTCCTGGCCCGACACCTCGAAGGTCGGATGCCTCCGGACCGATGCCAAGGCATCGACGAGCCGCCGGCCCGACTCGTCGTCGGCAACCGCGCTGCGCCATGCCTGGCGGCGGGCAGGATCGAATCCGATGCCGCTGGCGAATCCGATCGCGTCGTGACCAACCCGGAGCCAGAACATCGGGCTGTTCTTCTTGTCACTCCCGTCCCACGCGGTCAACAGGAGCGCCTCTTTGTACAGGATCGTCTTGTCGGCCGCGAACCGGAGATCGCGGTTGAGGGGCGAGACCGATCCACCGATCTTGGGGATGACGGTGAGTTCGGAACCGAGTTCGTCGCTCAGGCGGGAGGCAACACCGACGATCAGGGCAACCGCCGGATCGAGCAGACCTTTCTGGAGGTCGGCCCGGTTGGCTGCGTAATCGTCCCGGGACCAACCGGGCAGTTGGGCCAACATGGCCAGCGATGCGGCATCGAAGCCTTCGAACATCCGGGTCGGGACCGTTGACATCACGCCGCCCACAGCACCGCGTCGAACCGGCTCGGGGCGATTCGATGGGACGTCTCGCGAACGGCAGGGGGGAAGACGACAAGGTCCATGATGGTGAGCCTTGTCGTTCAGGGTCGCAGCGGCAACCCGTCCACCCCGTCGAGCACCGATCGGAGCACGTCGATCTGGTCGGCGACCTCGTCGTTGGCCCGGGTGATCGACACCTCCGTGGGACGATCGCCGGCCCCGATCAGAAACGCCGGGCCCTGGGCGTCGACGAAACGGTGTTCGTGGAGGTACAGCTTGGGCTTGATCTGCGCCGGGTCGCCGTTCTCGGGGCAGAAGGTCAGACAGTTGCCGCACTCGTTGCACGACTCCGCCATCACGACGTACTCCCAGCGGTGTCCGTCGAGCGGACTCGGCAACTTCAAGAAGGCATCGTTGGGACAGACCGTCACACAGAAGTTGCAGGCCACGCAGCCCCACATCTGCAGATCGTTGTCGACCGCTCGCGGCAGCTTGACGTTCTCGTCGGCCCGGTAGCGGGCGCCCGAGTCCGGAGCATGGAGCGATGCCACGTAGCGATCCACCGAACCCTCGCCCCGAGAGGTGACGAAGGCGTCGAGCGAGTCGCAGCCCGCGGCTGCGATCGTGGCGCCCAGCTTCTTCAGTGCCGGGGCCAGCCGTCCGTAGCCGCCCGGCTTCAGAAGATCGCTGCAGATGCTGGCCGGTACCAGCCCCAATCCGACCGAGTCGGCCAGATTGTCCTTGTCGATGCCGGCCGACCAGCTGACCTGGATCGGCCCGTCGTTTCCTTCCAGCCGGAACCGGCCGGGCAGGGCACGGGTCAGCTCTCCCAGGAGGGTCATGGCCAAGACGTGGAGGGGCGGTCCCGACAGGTACATGGTCGGGTCGGGCAGGAACCCCTTGTGGTTCTCGACGATCAGCGTATTGGTGAGCTTCACGCCGAAGGCCTTGCCATGTTCGGCAGCGAAGTCCTGCAATTCGCCGATCAACTCGACACCTCGCTCGAACTGCAGATCGGCGGCGAAGTCGTCGGCCCGCAAGCGCAGGTCGCCGTAGCCCAACGTGTCGTGCAGGATGCCACGTACCCGGTCGTGACCGAGCAGGGTCGGGTTGAGCTTCACGATCACGTTCAGCCCGTGTTCGGTGATCAGGTGTTTGGTGATCAGCTCGATCTGTTCCGGCGGGCACCCGTGGAACGTCGACAGCGTCAACGTGTCGCTGACACAGGGGTCGATCTCGAGGTCGGCGTACGGTGCCCAGGGTCCGGTCATCTCGGACCGGAGCCGATCGATGATGGGTCCGGCATCCCGCATGCCGCGAATGAAGTCCCCGACCTTGGCAGTGCTGATGCCGTCGAGGTCGTAACCGACCGACAGGTCGAACACGAAGGGTCCCGGGTCGGGCCCGACGAACGGGGTCAGGGGCTCCCAGCGTTCGAGCACGGCGAGGAGCATCCAGGCCTTGACGTACTCCTCGAGCGACTGGGCCACCGTCAGTTCCTGGCTCCATTCGATGTTGTAGCCGACGGTTTGCATGTCGATGCACGGCCGGTTGATGACCAGGTTGTCGATGACCTGGACCGTCTTGAGTTCGAACAGTCGCCCACCTCCGAGCCAGGCCAGCACGATGTTCTGGGCCAGTTGGGTGTGAGGTCCGGCGGCCGGGCCGGCGGGGGTCGCGATGCGGTGCCCCAGGAAATCGGCCGACAGGTCGGGCCCCGATGACACGTCGAAGAAACGGGCCGTCGGAAGATCGAAGATTCGTTGACGGGACTCCCACTCGCGCTCGACGCGATCGAGCAGCACGCCGAGGCTCATCGGTGTGAGCGGCTCCTCGATCACGATGCCCCCACACCTGCGGCTCGGAGGACGGCCCGGACCCGGGGAGGCGTGAGAGGGAACGAATCGAACCACACACCGGTGGCGTCGTAGAGGGCTCCGACGATGGCCGGCGCATACGGCATCAGGGGCATCTCGGCCATGCCTCGAACCCCGAACGGACCCCGGGGGTCGGGAATCTCCAACATCACGGAGCGAACCTGCTCGGGAATGTCACCGATGCCGGGTATGAGATAGCCACTGAAACGGGGATTCATGACCCTCCCGTCGATCACCACCAGGTTCTCCGACAGACAGTAGCCGTGGGCTTGGATGACGGCTCCTTCGATCTGGCCGGTCACCTGTTGTGGGTTGATGATCCGACCGACGTCGATCGCACACACCACGTCGTGGACGACGATGTGTCCGGTCTCGACATCGACCGAGAGATCGACGGCTTCGGCCACATAGCCGTAGGCGAAGTTCGGGGTGGTCGGTGTCCGCCCATCGGGGTCGAGCATCTCGGTCGGCGGAGGCGTGTACCGAAAGTGGCCCCGGGCCGGTCGGTCGCCGTCGCGCCAGGCCTTCTCGGCCTCCTCGGCAGCTCCGAGAATGGCGTTGCCCGTCATCCACGACAGGCGCGACGCCGACGCCGAGCCCGAATCGCCCGAGGTCGCGGTGTCGCTGAAGCCGGGGGTGATGGCCTCGACGTCGAGACCGGTGGCTTCGGCCGCCATCTGCAGAAAGGCGAGGTGTGCCCCCTGTCCGACGTCGGCGCCGGCCAGATAGAGCTCGGCCGAGGTCGGTCGAGCATCGGCATCGTCGGATCCGTGGAGCACGATGTCGGCAACCGATCGCTCGGGAAAGCCGAACGAGAACCCGATGTTCTTGTAGGCGCAGGCAAAGCCGCGACCGCGTCGGCTCGCTTCGGTCGTCGGTGGCAGGCTGGCGAAGGCACCGATGGCGGCCGGCGGCCGGGGTGGCGCCTCCCAGTCGGCCTCGATGGCACACTCCTCGATCACCTCGGGAAGACTGACTCCCGCCGGCAACGGCGTACTGGTGATGCCGATCGAGCCCTCGCCCAGCACGTTGCGGCGCCGGACCTCGACCGGGTCGAGGTGCAGAGCGGCCGCCAACCGATTCATCTGCGTCTCGGACACGAAACAGCCCTGGGGACCACCGAAGCCACGGAAGGCGCCCCCGGGGACGGCGTTGGTGTACACCGCGTAGGAGTCCAGTTGAGCGTTGGGGACCTCGTAGGGCCCGGCCACGGTCAGGTGGAGGTTCCCCAGCACCTTGTTGGAGGTGTAGTTGTACGACCCGGCATCGAGATGACTGGTGGCCTCGACGCCGAGGAGCACACCGTCCTTGGTTGCGGCCCAACGGGTGTGCACCCGACCCCGGTGCCGCTTGTGGTGCCCGACGATCGACTCTTCGCGACTCCACTGACTCCGGACCGGTCGATCGATGCCACGCTCGTTCAGCTTGCGCACGGCCAACGCCAGCACGATCTGCAGGCTCATGTCCTCCCGTCCCCCGAAGGCTCCGCCGATCGGCGGATAGATGACCCGGACCGCATCGAGGTCGAGGTCGAGGGCATGGGCGATCTGTTCCTGATCCTCGTGTGTCCACTGGCCGGCGACCTCGACCGTGATCCGACCTTCCTCGTCGACGTAGGCAACGCCGGCTTCGGGCTGGAGGTAGGCGTGCTCCTGGTAGGGCAACTCGTAAGTTCCCTCGATGACGACGTCGGCTCGCTCGAACGCGGTGGCCACGTCACCCTTGGTGATGACCAGGTGGTGATAGGCGTTGCTCTGCGCCGGATGCTCGGGGTGCACCAACGGGGCCCCGTCGGCCAGGGCGGCGTCGATGTCGGCCACCAAGGGCAGCGCTTCCCAGTCGCTCTCGATCAGGGCGGCCGCCGATCGGGCCTGCTCCTCGGTCTCGGCGATGACGACAGCCAGATGGTCGGCCTCCCACCGACTGACGTCGTGGGGCACGGCACTTCGCCCGCTCGAGGTCGGCCCGATCAGCACCGGCTGATCGAACATGGTCAGCCCGTATTCGTTGACCGGAACATCGGCCGCGGTCACCACCGCCACCACCCCTTCGGCCGCCTCGGCCGCTGCGGTATCGAGGCGGGTGATCCGGGCATGGGGCTGGTCGGTGAAGACGATGAAGGCAAACAGCACGTCCGGGGGGAACCGGTCACCCGGGTAGCGGGCGTCACCCGTCACCTTGTCGCGTGCATCGGGCCGTGGCAACGACTGCCCCAACGCGCTCATCGGTTCTCCTCGCCGGCCGGTCCGAAGGCCTCTTCGATCTTGTAGTAGCCGGTACAACGGCACAGATTGCCCGACAGACCCAGCTTGCGTTGGGCCTCGGTCGGTTGCGGGCATTCCTCGGTCAGTTTGGCGCCGGCCATGAGGAAGCCCGGAATGCAGTAGCCGCACTGGACGGCGGCCGTGTCGATGAACGACTGCTGAAGCGGATGCAGGGTCGTGTTCGACGCCAGGCCCTCGATCGTGACGATCGAGCTCCCGTGGGCCCGGCCGGCGGGAACCAGGCAGCTGAGCACGCTGGTGCCGTCGAGGTGCACGGTGCAGGCGCCGCACTCTCCCTCGGCACAGCCTTCCTTGGAACCGGTCCGTTGCGCCGGCTCGCGGAGCCAGTCCAACAGCGTGGCGTCGATCCACGGCGCGGAGATCGCTTCGCCGTTCACGGTGGCGGTGACGAGGTCGCCTCGACCGTGTTGGGCTTCGACCGGCACGGCGGGCACGACGGGTCCCCCGAGGGTCGGGACGTCGGTCGGGAACGAGCGCCGTTCCTCGCCTCGCCGTAGCGAAACCAACGCTCGTCGAACCATCACCTCGATCATGTCGAGGCGGTAGTCCGCAGGCGCCCGCACGTCGTCGATCGGACGCACCGAATCTCGGGCTGCCGCGGCCGCCCTCGTCATGGTGTCGGCGTCGAGGACCTGGCCGATCAACGCCTCTTCGGCCGCCGTGCTGCGCACGATGACGGGGGCCACGCTACCCAGCGCGACCCGGGCCGAGGTCACGGTGCCGCCATCGGGGCCACGGTCGTCGAAGCCGCAGACCACGGCGACATGGACCACCGAGATGGCCTGGGCTCGGCGCAATCCCAACTTCAGGTAGGTGCCTCGTTGGTTGGGGGACAAGGCCGGGAACGAGACTCCGGTGACCAGTTCGTTCGGCTGCACCACGGTACGACGAACCCCGAGGTGGAAGTCGGCCAGGGGGACGGTCCGCTGCCCCTCGAGCGAGGCAATGGTGACCGATGCGTCGAGGGCCCTCAGGGCGCTGATCGTGTCGTTGGCCGGACTGGCGGTGACCAGGTTGCCGACCACGGTGGCCCGGTTGCGCAACGCCGGCGAACCGACCTCGAGCGACGCCTGAGCCAGCGGCAATCCGTGCTCGATGACGAGCGGATGGGTGGCACATTGGTTGTGGGTGACCATTGGTCCCAGGTGGATCTGCAGCGACGGCTCCTGATGGATGCTGGTCAGCCCGGGGATTCGACTGAGGTCGATGAGTACCTCGAGATCGGTCCCGACTCGTCGGTCGAGTTCGACCATCAGGTCGGTGCCTCCGGCCACGACTCGGGCCCGCTCTCGATGTCGGGCCAACAGCTCCAGTACCTGCTCGAGCGACGTGGCCGAGATGTGTCGGTCAACGGTGAGAGCCGGCCGCTGGACCTCGTGGAGTTGCCCCGATGGTTGCTCAGGCGTCATGGAGATGATCCGAGGGCATGCGATGAACCTTGTCTGGAACGGGTGCCGTGCCAGGGACGGCACGGCGCGAGCGTACGGCACCAGCGATCGGAGGAGCCTGCATACGCATGCGAGGGTGCCCACGATTCAACAAATTGTCAACGGAAACCACGCCACTTCACACACGATTCACACTGGCAGCGAACGGCAGGCGAACCGGATGCGACGACCGATGATCCAGCACCACCGGGGGTCGTGTAGTTGACTCGTGCCATGACCGCTTCCCCCACGCCTGGCTCGCGACCCGATCTGACACAGGTGCTGTTCCGTTCGTTGAACCGGTTCGTCAAACCCCTGGTGAAAGCGGGGCTCGGCTCGCCGTTGCCGATCGGGTTGGGTGCCGTGGTGCTCGAGAGCACGGGCCGGGTCAGCGGGAAGCCACGCGAAGTGCCCGTGCTCGGCCTGCGAGTCGGTGATCGTCTGATGGTCTCGACCGTGCGGGCCGATTCGCAGTGGTTGAAGAACCTCGAGGCCAACGACGAAGCCGCCGTCTGGGTCTGCGGCCGCCGGCGATCGGCAACGGCCAGTGTGCAGCGTGGCCCCCTGAACGTCGTGACGCTCGACACTGCACCTGATTGACTGATTGACT
>CALACD010000433.1 GCA_937890445.1 uncultured Acidimicrobiia bacterium
CCGGCCAAATCGGCTCGCTCCTTCGGTCTGGTCGACGTGCCGCTGTTGTGCGCCCAGGAGATGGACGTGGATGGCGCGCTGCAGATGTGTGTGCGACTCCTGCTGCATCTCGAGACCGACAAGGCACGCTCGGAGCTCCGACACGTGTTCCTGCGGGGCGCGGTTGCGCTGCGGCCGGAACTGGCCGAGCCCGGGGACGAGGCGTGAGGGCGACCATCGTTGGCTGCGGTCTGATCGGGGGGTCGATCGGCCTGGGCCTGCGAGCGAATGGCTGGCAGGTCTCGGTGGTCGATCTCGACGATGAGGTGGCAAAGAAGGCGGTCGACATCGGAGCCGCTGACATGATCGGCTCCGATGAGCTGGCGGATGTCACGTTCCTGGCGGCTCCGGTGGGATCGATTCCGGATCTGGCGTGGGAGGCACTCGCGGCCGGCAACGGCCTGGTCACCGATGTCGGTTCGACCAAGGCCGAGATCTGCAGCCGGGTCGAGCACGACCGGTTCGTCGGTGGCCACCCGATGGCCGGCAGCGAGCAGGACGGGATCGACGGGGCCGACGCGTTGCTCTTCGACGGCTCCATGTGGGTGCTGACCCCGACCGATGCCACCAACGAGTCGACGTTCGCAGGGGTCGCAGCTGCGGTGCGGGGCTTGGGGTCCGAGGTGATTGCGTTGGCGCCAGAGGTCCACGACACCCTCGTTGCGCAGGTGTCACACGTTCCCCATCTGACCGCTGCGGCGCTGATGAATCTGGCCGACGAGACGTCGGGCCAGCATCGGGCCCTTCTTCGGCTGGCCGCCGGTGGTTTCCGGGACATGACCAGGATCTCGTCGGGTCGACCATCGATCTGGCCTGATATCTGTGTGGCCAACCGTCCGGCCATCGTCGATGGCCTCGATCGCCTGATCGAGTCGCTGTCCGACGTGCGCACTCGTGTGGCCGAGAGCGACCGAGATGGTCTGCTCCGGCTGCTCAACCGGGCTCGGCAGGCCCGCATCAATCTACCGACCGGGCATCGCTTGGCCGAACGGGTGGCGGAGATCGCGGTGCCGATACCCGATCGCCCGGGCGAGATCGCTGCCATAACCACCCTGGCATCGGAGCTCGACGTCAACATCCTGGATCTCGACATCAGCCACTCGGGTGAGGGCGGTCGGGGCGTCATGCTGCTCATGGTCGACGCTGATCTGGCCGAACGGCTGATCGGTGGGCTCATGGCTCGTTCGTATCGCCCGACATTACGGACCTTGGATTGACCATGACCCAGCCTCTCGTGATCGCCATCGACGGCCCGGCCGGATCGGGCAAGTCCACGGTGGCTCGTCGCCTGGCCGAATCGATCGGTGTGGAGTACCTCGACACGGGGGCCATGTACCGGGCCGTCGCCTTCGCCGCCCTTCGGCAAGGCATCGACCCTGACCATGGTGCGGGGGTGACCGCCGTGGCCCAGGAGATGACGTTGGAGATCAGCGGCGACGGAACGGTGACGGTCGATGGCATCGATGCCACCACGGAGATCCGAGGGCCCGTCGTGACCCGGGCCGTCTCCGCGGTGGCGGCCATCCCCGGAGTTCGGCAGGAGTTGGTGTCTCGTCAGAGGGAGTGGGTTCGACGTCGGGGAGGTGGCGTCCTGGAGGGGCGTGACATCGGATCTGTCGTGTTTCCAGACGCTCGATTGAAGATCTACCTCTCGGCCCGTCCCGAGATCCGGGCCGCCCGACGAGCCAAGGAAGTCACCGATCTGGACTACAACACGGTGGCCGCAGACCTGGCTCGCCGAGACGACTACGACGTCAATCGCGTGCACGATCCGCTGCGGCTCGCTGATGGAGCAGTCGATCTCGACACCTCCGATCTCACCATCGATGAGGTGATCGAGGTCATTCGGGGCCTCTTGGATGCCTGATCCCCGAAGCGTTCCGTCGGTCGGTGCGGCGTCGTCCAGTGCGGCGTCGTCCAGTGCGGCGTCGTCCAGTGCGGCGTCGTCCAGCGCGGTCGTGAGTGGATCGGGCCGGATCTTCTATCAGAGCCTGCGGGTCGTGGCGCGGGCACTCATGAAGGTTTGGTTTCGCATCGAGGTCCGCGGCACAGAACACGTCCCGACCTCGGGCGGCTACATCCTGGCGCCGGGTGGTCACCGTTCTATCCTCGACACTCCCGTGGTTTCGGCCCTGACGCCGCGCATGCTCCGCTACATGGGGGCCGAGAAGTTCTTCGCTGTTCCCGGGTTCGGATGGTTCCTCCGATCCGTCGGCGGCTTCCCGGTCGAACGCAACCTGACCGATCGGGAGGCATTTCGGATCTCGGAGCAGATCCTACGGGCTGGGGAGCCCCTCGTCGTCTTCCCCGAGAGCACACGTTTCGAGGGGCCACTGGTGATGCCGTTCAAGGAGGGAGCCGTCTTCTTGGCCGCTCGGGCCGGGGTGCCCATCGTTCCGGTGGGAATCGGGGGTGCCGAGCGGGCCTTGCCCCGAGGCCGTAACCTTCCCCGGCCGACCAAGATGGCGTTGGTCATCGGTCGGCCGATCGTCGTCGGCAACGCCGATGGCAGCCGGATGAAGCGCAGCGAAGTCAGCGCGGCGACGACCCGACTGCACGCCGAGGTGCAAGCCCTCTTCGACGAAGCCCAGATCCGGGCCGGGGCCTAGCGGCTTCGTCAGTCCAGGGCGACCAGGACGTCGGAAGCATCGATCTGGCGGTCGTTCAGGTCGGGTCGATCAGGCACGCTGCCTCCCAGTCCGAGGGTGGCGATCACGTCGATGGCGGCCAGCAGTTCGCGGAGATTCCGAGGCGGTGGGAAGTACTCGTCCTCCTCGGTGATCCGGATCTCGTCGACTCCGTTGCGGGGAGCCAATTGCTTGATCACCGCTGCCACCACGTCTTCGGCCGCCGAAGCACCCGCGGTCACCCCGACGATGCCGTCGAGGTCATCGGGCAGTTCTTCGGGGCCATCGACCCGCAGGACACGACGGCACCCGGATTCTCGGGCCAGGGATGCCAGGGCATTGGTGTTGGAACTGTTGGCAGAGCCGATCACGACCAGTGCATCACAGCTGGAGGCAATGGCCGTCAGCGCCTGTTGGCGATTGGTGGTGGCGAAACAGAGATCGCTCCGACCTGGCTGCCACAGATCGGGGAACCGTTCCTTGGCCGCTTCCGCGACCTCGGACCAGTCCCGGTGCGACAAGGTGGTCTGGGCCAACAGGGCGGTGGGCTCTTCGAAGTCGGGGAGTGCCGCGATCTCTGCCACCGATTCGACTCTGCTGATGGAGCTGGGGGCGACGGCCATCGTGCCGACCGCCTCCTCGTGACCATCGTGGCCGATGTAGATGATCCGGTACCCCTTCTTGGCTCGGACCTTGACCTCGTGGTGGACCTTGGTGACCAGCGGACAGACGGCATCCACGACGTAGCTGCCTCGTTCGTTGGCGGCGGCCACCACTTCGGGTGCCGAGCCGTGGGCCGAGAGCATGATCGGTCGCCCGTCGGGGACGTCGGCGATGTCGTCGACGAAGACCACGCCTTGATCCACGAAGCGCTCCACCACCCGCTTGTTGTGGACGATCTCGTGGTAGCAGTAGACGGGAGGTTCGAATGCTCGCACCATCCATGACAGCGCCTTGATAGCCATCTCGACACCGGCGCAGAAGCCGCGGGGTGCACACAGCAGAACTCGCTCGACGGGCATGCGGGCAGCCTACTCAGCCGGGACGAAGGGACAGGCCGTCGGGTCGCCAGTGAGGCCCGGCCAGCACGATCTGGTTCACCGTGCAGTGGCGTTCGAGAAAGCCGGCCTCGCAGTAGGCGAGATAGAAGCGCCACAGCCGGATGAAACGCTCGTCCAGATCGAGGGCTCGGACCTGTTCCAGGTTGTCGTCGAAGCGGACTCGCCAGCGACGCAGCGTTTCGGCGTAGTGCGCCGACAGGTCCTCCACGTCGACGATCTGGAGCCGAGTTGCGGCGCTGACCGAGGAGCCGATGGCGCCGAGCGAGGGGAGGAACCCGCCGGGAAAGACGAATCGGCGGATGAAGTCCTCGGTGTTCTTCGTTCGCTCGTATCGGCGGTCGGGCACGCAGATGGCCTGGATCGCCACCAGCCCGTCGGGAACCAGACACCGTTCGATCGTTGCGAAGTAGTGGTCGTAGTCGCGCCAGTCGACGGCCTCGATCATCTCGATGGACACGATCCGGTCGAAACGTCCCTCCAGGTCGCGCCAGTCGCGGTCGAGGAGCCGGACCTTGTCGTTGCGTCCGGCAGATCTGACGCGATGTCGAGCCTCTCGTAGCTGCTCGCTCGAGATGGTGGTGGTGGTCACGTTGCACCCGGCTATGTCGACGGCGCGCAGTGCGAAGCCACCCCAACCGGTGCCGATCTCCAGCAGATCATGGCTGGCATCGACGCCCAACTTCCTCAGGAGCCGGTCGTACTTGTAGTGGCTGCCTTCGGCCAGGGCCGCCTCGCCGGACGGGAAGATCGCCGACGAATAGGTGAGGGTCTCGTCGAGGAAGATCTGGAAGAAATCGTTGCCGAGGTCGTAGTGGCTTGCGATGTCCTCCTTGTTGCGACGGCGACCGGCGCGAGGAAGCACCTTCCGGATCGAATCGGAGATGACCCCGGTCTTGTCGGCGACTCGATTGCGAATCTCGTCGAGCGGTTCGATGTTGCGAATGATGATCCGCACGACGGTGGTGGGGTCATCGCTGTCCCACCAGTTCTCGAAATAGCCTCGGCCGAGCCCGATCGAGCCTTCTCGGACCAGCGCGGACCATGCTCTCGGATCGAGGATCTCGATGGTTGCCTCGAGGTCGTTCTCGTGCAGTTCGCCCGATCGTCCGTAGCGATGGATCGTGTCGCCTTCGATGACGTTCAGCCGGTCCCGGTTCATTCGCTCGAGGAGCCTGGTGACCGCGACTCGGGCTGCACCTGCGGTCCTGCTCGGTCGCCGGGGAGACGAACCGGCCCGAGCCAGGAGACGTTCGGGCCGAACCTGTGGTGCTGGGCCCGTCGTACTCGGGGTCGAGGAAGTCGGGGTCGAGGAAGTCGTGGAGGAAGAGGTCATCTCGGGGTTCCTGTCGAGGTCGAAGGGTGAGGTACGAACGGGATCTTCTTGCGCCACAACGCGATCGCCTGGCGATGGATCCCGAGGCTCACCCGGTGGGTCGGGAACGGGTTCGCCCGGATGGCCCGGAGGCGGTTTGCCGCCGTCGGCCGAGTTCGGGTCACCTGAAGCCGAGTGGCGACAACGGTGACGTCATCGGGCCGAACTGCATCGATGGCCACGACCAGCTGCGGGTCGTCGACCTCGATGCGAAGCCGATAGCGGAAGTCTTCATCGAGGAACGGCGACACGTGGAGGACCTTGGCGAAGTCGGCGTCCATCGTGCCGGATCCGTCCGAGGGGGAAGCCAGCGCGAGACCGTAGCGATGGCGCTCCTTCCATGGCGTGTTGGTGACCTCGAGTACCGCGCCGACCGGATTGTTCGGATCGGTGTGCCAGACGAGAAAGACCGTGATTGGATTGAAGAGCCAACCCCAACGGCGGGTTTGGCTGAGCATCCGGACGGGTCCTTCGGGTCGGTAGCCGAGCACGTCGGTCAAGTCGACTCGGACCTGTTCCGACAGGCTTCGACTGGTCCCATCGCCGTAGTCGGCGGACCGCACTCGCAGCGGAGTCGGGTGGTCGGGATCGACCCACACCATGGCGACGGGGTAGTCGAATCTGTGGTCGTGGGGCTCGAATCGTCGATGGGATACGACCCCGGGGCACAGTGAATTCGATCCGGCCCTCACCACGACACTCCCATGCGTTCGCAGACCCGGAGCCCGGAGGCCATACCGTCCTCGTGGAACCCGAAGGACCAGTAGGCGCCGCAGAAATGCGTGTGTTGGACCCCGTCGATCTGTTCGAAGTGGCGCTGGGCCCGAATGGCCGGCCCATCGAACACCGGATGGGCATAGTCGAAGCTTGCGATCTTCAGCGATGGATCGATGAGATGATCCGAGTTGAGGCTCACCAGATACCGCCGCTCGCCGGGAAGGTGCTGCAGGGCGGTGAGGTCGTAGGTCAGGGTGGCCCGATCGTCGTGCTCACCTCGTAGATCGTAGTTCCAGGCCGCCCATACCTTTCGTAGGGGCGACAAGAGCGAGACATCGGTGTGCAGCGTGGCGATGTTGGGTTGATAGCCAATGGCGCCCAGCACCTGGCGTTCGAGGGCGGTGGCGTCGCTGAGCATGCGAAGCGCCTGATCACTGTGGCAGGCCAGGATCACTCGGTCGAAGTCTTCGTCCCCGGTGGGGGTGGTGACGACCACGCCGTCGGCAGTTCGGCGCACGGCCGAGATCGGAGTGGAGGTGCGCACGGTGTCCAGGCCTCGAGCGATGGCCTCGACGTAGCGGCGGGAACCGCCGACGATCGTGCGCCATTGGGGTCGATCGCCGATGCTGAGGAGCCCGTGGTTGCGGAGGAAACGGAGCAGGCTGGCGGCCGGGAACTCGTCGAACCGGGACGGGTCGGCCGACCACACCGCAGCACCCATGGGTATCAGGTGGAGATCGACGAAGCTCGACCGATAGCGACCGGTTCGGAGGAAGTCGCCGATGGAACGATCGTCATCGGCAGCCACGTCGTCCAGGTAGCGGTTGCCGGCCCGGTAGAAGCGCAGGATGTCGACCAACATGCGCCACATCGCGGGGTCGAGCAGTCGGCGCCGGTCGGCGAACAGCGAGTCGAGGTTGGTCGCCCGGTAGGTGAATGGGCGTGCTCGATCGCGGTCGGTGACGGCGAAGCTCATCTCGGTGTCGACCGAGTCGATCTCGAGTTCGTCGAGAAGTCGCACCAGGTTGGGGTAGTTGCGGTCGTTGTGGACGATGAAGCCGGTGTCGATGGCCAACGAACCGACGTCGGGGTCTTCGACCATGACGGTGTTGGCGTGGCCACCGAGTCGGTCGTCGGCCTCGAAGAGCGTGATGTCGGCATGCTGGCGCAACAGATGGGCACACGTCATTCCTGCGATGCCGGACCCGACGATGGCGACCCGTTCGCGCCGCCTCAGTTCCATGACGATCTCAGTTCCATGATGCTGTCGATTCCGCGACCGAATCGACAGCTCGTGGGGGTAGGCGGGCTGGGAAGTGCTGCGGCGCAGGATGTTTCACGGGCTCAGGGCTCACTCTCTGTTGACTCTTCGTCGGTCGACCCCTTCCTGGATGCCGTCCGTACACTTGTTCTGTGGCTCTACCCCGAGTGATTGCTGTGCAACCCGATTCCCCTGCTGCTCGGGCGGGGATCGTGGTGGGTGACGTCCTCCTGACGGTCAATGGGGAAGCGCCGCGGGATGTTATTCGCTATCAGCTCCTGGTGGACGAGTCGGAGATCTCGCTCGAGTTCGATCGGGGTGGTCTCGCCCGTGTGGTCGACATCGTCAAAGGTGACGGTGCTGCACTCGGCATCGAGGTCCAATCGGCGTTGTTCGATCAGGTCCGGACCTGTGACAACCATTGCCCGTTCTGCTTCATCTATCAGTTGCCGTCCGGGATGCGGGAGAGTCTTTCGTTGAAGGACGATGACTTCCGGCTGTCGTTCCTCTACGGAAACTTCACCACGCTCACCCGGTTCACCGAGGCCGATCTCGAACGAGTTGTCACCGAGGGCTTGTCGCCGTTGTACGTGAGTATTCACGCCACCGAACCGACGCTGCGCAACCACCTCCTGAGAAATCGTCGGGGGGGACCGAGCCTGCGCTGGCTGCGGGCCTTGCTGGATCACGGCATCGAGGTCCATGGCCAGATCGTCGTGTGCCCTGGGGTCAACGATGGCGACGCACTCGAGCGAACACTGCTCGGAGTCTTGGACGACTACAGCGAGTTGTCGTCGCTGGCCGTGGTGCCGCTGGGCATCAGCGACCATTCGAACGAACCGGAGATGCGGGCCCACACGACTTCCGAGGCCCGACGGGTCGTCGACATCGTCGAGGACTGGCAGCGGACCTTCCTCGAGCTGTTGGGGCGCCGTCTGGTCTTCGCCGCCGACGAGTACTACTTGCTGGCCCAGCGAGATTTCCCCGATCCGACCGCCTACGAGGGATTCCCGATGCACGAGGACGGCATCGGAATGGCCCGGACCTTCGAGCTCGAGTTCACTGGACAGGCCTCGGAGGCAACCGGTACGAAGTCGGGCTTCTTCGCCTGGGTCGACGGGGCCCCGGCCGAGGGCTATCGGGCCCCGCGTACCACCGGTTCGGGTTCGGGATCGCTCACGTTGCGGCCTCGGAGGACGGCACCCGTCGGGATCCTCACCGGCCCCTACGGGGCACGCGTCCTGGGCCCACTGATCGAGCGTGCTGGGCGTCCTGACGTGCGCATCATCGAGGTCGACAATCGCTTCTTCGGAGGCAACATCGGCGTCGCCGGCCTGATGGTCGGGGCCGACATCGCCCGCGTGCTTGCTGGTGAACCGGCCGGACACCGCTATCTTCTGCCTGACGTCTGCTTGTCGGGCGACGTCTTCCTCGACGGATTGACCGTCGACGACCTTCCTCGTCCGGTCGAGATCTTGCCGACGGACGGCATCGCGCTGCGTCAGGCGCTTCAACTTTCTCAGGAGAACGCAGCGTGAGTCAGCTTCCCGTCGTCGCCATCGTTGGCCGCCCCAATGTGGGCAAGTCGACGCTCATGAACCGGATTCTCGGCCGTCGAGAAGCCATTGTCGAGGAGAAGCCGGGGGTGACGCGCGATCGCAAGGAGGTCGAGGCCGAGTGGCAGGGGCATCCGTTCATCCTGGTCGACACCGGCGGTTGGCTGACCGGGGGGACCGAGATCGATCAGAAGGTGTCGCGCCAGGCCGAAGCAGCCATTGCCGGGGCTGACGCCTTGCTGTTCGTTGTCGATGGCTCGATCGGGGCGATCGAAGAGGACGATCATGTCGTCAAGCAGTTGCGCCGGTTGTCCCAGCCCGTGTTCGTCGTCGCGAACAAGATCGATGACGCAAAGCATCAGGACCAGATCTGGGATCTGGTCGGGCTGGGGTTGGGAACCCCGTATCCGGTCAGCGCGCTGCACGGCAGGGGCGTGGGCGACCTGCTCGACGATCTGGTGAAGGTACTGCCCGAGGTGGAAGAGGACGATGAGGACGCCGAACCGGAACGCGTCTTCGGCATTGCCCTGGTCGGTCGACCCAATGTCGGGAAGTCGACGCTGTTCAATCGACTGATCGGCGAGAACCGGTCGGTCGTCCACGACATGCCGGGTACCACACGCGACACCGTCGACACCGTGGTGCAGACCAGCGAGGGTCCGGTTCGATTCCTCGACACGGCCGGTATGCGACGGCGGAGCAAGATCGACGAGGACACCGAGTACTACTCGGTCGTGCGAGCCCTCAAGGCGGTCGATACCGCCGACATTGCGCTGCTGGTCATCGATGCGTCGGAGGGAATCACCCAGCAGGATCAACGTCTGGCCGAGCGAGTGGATGCTGCCGGGTGCCCCATCGTGGTGGTGTTGAACAAGTGGGATCGCCTCGGCACCGAGGCTCGTCTGGACATCCAGGATCAGCTCGAGCGGAAGTTGAGCTTCCTACCCGACGTGCCCGCCCATCGGACGTCGGCACTGAGCGGGAAGGGCGTGGAGAAGCTGTTGCCGTCGCTCAACATCGCCATCGATGCCTACCAGACGAGGGTCCCGACGAAGAAGGTCAATGACGTGATTCGGTTGGCGCAACAGGCCCAGCCGGCCCCTGCTGGTGGGCGAGTGTTGTACGCCACCCAGGGCGCTACCGACCCGCCGACGTTCACCCTGTTTGCCAATCGAGAGTTGCCGGCGCACTACGTTCGCTACTTGGAACGCAGCCTCCGAGAAGCGTTCGACCTGGGTCCCACGCCCATAAAAATGCGTCTCCGGAAGCGGAGCGAGTAGGCTCGCCCGATGGAACGGCTCGTGCCGGCGATCGCTGCGGTGATTTGTCTGGCCGCTGCAGTGGTCTGGATTCGGTCCACGATCGGCCGTCAGAAGGTTGCGTCTCGTCTGTCGAAGGAGTCGATCGATCCCGATCTCTGGCGTCTGGCCTACGCGGACTACCGACGCGATTTCCAGTCCGCCATCGGTGCCATCGTGGCGGTGCTGATGTTGATGGTCGTCACGGCTGTTCGCCTGCCGATGGTTCCGACGTTGGCGTCGGCACTGCTGGCAGTTCCCTCGGCTGCGACCCTGGCCCGACGCAAACAATTGTCGGAGATCAATCGAATTGCAGCCAGTCGGTCCGAGGTGGAACGTCGTGCCCGGGAGGTCCTGACCCAGGAGGAGTTGGCGCCGCTGCAATGGGCGGCCCGGTTGGCACCGTCGGATCTTCCGCACTTTCCCGGTTTCGAGATAGGTCAGGCGTATCAGCCCGGTACCGGCGCCATGGCCGGCGACTTCTACGATGTCTTCCGCGTCGACGAGCACCGGGTGGCGGCGGTCATCGGCGATGTGACCGGTCACGGCATCGAACCGTCGATCACCGCGCTGCAGGCCAAGTATCTGCTTCGCGCCTTCCTCCTCCAGTACCGGGATCCGGGACAGGCGCTCGAGAACCTGAACGCCCAGATGTCCGTGCTGGAGCGGGGCGACGAGTTCATCTCGCTGGTGGTGTTGGTGTTCGACAACGAAGCCGAGACATTGCGGTATTCCTCGGCCGGGCATCCGGCGGCGTTCGTGTGGCACGGCAACGAGGTCCGCCCGCTGGGGGCAACGGGTCCCCTGCTGATGCTCGACCCGACTGCGCCATATCATTCGCGCGAGGTGAGCTGGGATTCCGACGATGTTGCCGTGCTGTACACCGATGGCTTGGCCGAGGCTCGCACCGGGGATGCACTCTTCGGCGAGGATGGTGTGGCCAGCATGATCCGGCGTGATCCGACGGCATCGCCCGACGTGCTCACCAAGGTGTTGGTCGAGGCGGCGCGGGACTTTGCCGCCGGCCCGATCGAGGACGACGTCGCAGTCCTCGTTCTTCGCAAGACCTGAGCTCGATCTCGATCGCTCAAGCGATGGGGTCGGGGCTAGCGTTGCCTTCGTGCCATGGTGCGACAGTTGCGACGAGTATCGAGCTCCGAATGCCTTGACGACCGACGGGCAGTGTGCGGTGTGCGAGGGCGACGTGGACACCGCGGACCTGAAGTCACCCAATCCGACCAAAGCTCCCTGGCACTTCTGGTTGATGGTGATCGCGCTGGTGGTGTACCTGGGATGGCGCCTCATCGAGGGCGTCGTGTGGCTGGCCGGGAAGTTCTGACGATGGCAGCGGTAGGCGAGGGGAATCCGGCCCACATGCGGTACGATCTCTCCCGCCACGGGCTGTGGCGCAGCTTGGTTAGCGCGCTTCACTGGGGGTGAAGAGGTCGGGAGTTCGAATCTCCCCAGCCCGACAGGAGGTTCGGAGCGGCCGGTGACGGTTCGAGCCCCAACCCGGGCCGAACGGACTAGCGTTCAGGACAATGTGTGGACGGTACGTATCGGCGTCGCCCCCCGATGAGCTCGCTCGCTATTTCGGAACGAAGGCGCCGGCCGCCGAACTCGAACAGAGCTTCAACGTCGCGCCGACGAACGAGGTGTACACCGTGCGCTTCGACGCCGGGGCTCGCTCCCTGACCGCAATGACCTGGGGTCTGGTGCCGTTCTGGGCCAAGGACCGTAAGGTCGGATCGCGGATGATCAACGCGCGGTCCGAGACCGCAGCCGAGAAGCCGGCGTTTCGGCGGGCCTTCGGGTGGCGTCGTTGTCTCATTCCTGCCGACGGTTTCTTCGAGTGGGCCAAGATCCCCGGGGAGAAGCGCAAGCAGCCCTACTTCATCCACCGCGACGACGACGAACGCCTCGTCTTCGCCGGGCTCTGGGAGCGTTGGACACCCAAGGACGCCGAAGGGGAGTATCTGGAGGAAGAGACGCTCGAGACCTGCACGATCCTCACGACTTCGGCCAACGCCACGATCGCCCCGGTGCACGATCGGATGCCGGTGTTGTTGGCTCCGGGTCGCTGGGACGATTGGCTCAACCCCGATACCGACCCGGCAAGTTTGCGGCCATTGCTGCAACCGGCGCCGGAAGGTCTCCTCGTCCTGCGGCCCGTGACCACCATGGTCAACAGTGTCCGGAACAAGGGACCCGAACTGGTGGTGGAGGCCACCGCAGAGCAGTTGATCGGCGTGCCCTCCGACGTGGTGACGCCTTGAGGGGTCGCATGAGCGCCTCGAGGATCGCATGAGCCAGGTTCCCATCCGGCGCCGCACCCGGCGCACGCTGGTGCGTTTCCAGGCGCGCCTCGAAGCCGGGACCGGGGATCGTTGGCTGCCGATCCTGGTGGGAGGGGGTCTGGCACTGGTGTTGTCGTGGTTGTCGCTGGCCCGTTTCAACTCCCTCGACAGCGGTAGCGATCTTGCTGGCTACACCCAGGCCGTCTGGCTGCTCGGCGAGCGGCTCCGGCCCGAGGCCACCCTCTTCGGATCCGGCGTGCACCTGCTCGAGCTGCACTGGTCCTTCGTCCTCTACCCGCTGGTGGCGCTCGCTCGACTCCTGGGAACGGCGCGTGCGCTTCTGATCGCCCAGTCGGTCGCGATCGGCATGGGTGTCGTGCCGCTGTGGTTTCTGGCTCGACGCGTCGCCAATTTGCGGGTTGCCGCGTCGCTGGCCTTGATCGTTGCCTACGCGCTGCACCCATCGATCCATGCGCTCGGCACCGACGACTTCCATCCCGAGGCGCTGGCCCTCCCGGCGCTGATCGCCGTCGCCTATTTCGGGGCGTCCAAGAACTGGATCGGCTATTGGATCACCATCGTCGTGGTCTTGGCCTGTCGGGCCGACCTCGGTATTGCGCTGGCGTTGTGGGGTTTCGTGTTGCTCGGAGACGGTGAACGCAGGGCCGGCCTGTGGACGCTCGGTGTCGGTTCGGTCTGGTCGCTCGGGCTGCTGCTCGTCGTCCAGCCGATCGTCAGCGAACAGTCGAGCAGCCAATACGGCGCCTACGGGGACTCCCTCGGTGAGGTTTTCGTCAACGTCGGAACCGGTCCCATCGCCTTCGTTCAGGATCTGGTCGCCGCTCGCAATGTGGCCCTTGTCGTCGCTCTCCTGGCCCCGACCATCTTTCTCCCGCTCCTGTCCCTGCGCCACCTGTTGCCCGCGCTTCCCCTCGGCGCGCTGTACTTGGTCACCGATGTGGACAACGCCGGAGCGTTCGCCGAGCGAACAGCACTCCTTCTTGCCTTCGTCTTCATTGCCGCAGCGCACGCGCTGAACCGGCTCGGAGCCATGGGCGTCGATCGGGTCTTCGTCGATGTCCGCTTGCTGGCGACGCTGGTGGCCGCGGCTGGGTTGATGTTCGTCAGCGCCGCTCCGAATTCGCCCTATGCCCGCCCGTGGAACTGGGGCGACACCACGCCGGCCGACCTGGCGGTGATCGAGGCTGCCTCGTTGCTCGAGACATCGGATGCGGTTCGGGCTTCGCCGGCTGCGCTCGGCGTGTTGGCGGAACGGCCCTGGCTCTACCGTCTCGACACTGCCCAGCAACCCCAGGTGGCATTCGCCGTGTTCCAGGTTCGGGCCGTGCTCATCGATGAGCGCGACCTTCCCGAGCTCGAACCCGAGGCCCGACTGGCACAACGGGAGGCATTTCGAGCCGCCATGGAGCAACAGGGCTTCGAGCTTCGCTACGCCGATGAAGAGACGGCGTGTTGCTGTTCTACCGACGCTGAGGGAGGCGGACGACCATGGGATTCACCATCGACAGGAAGGACCTGGCGACCTGGCCCAACCTGATCACCCTCGTTCGTCTCCTGTGCATACCGGTTTTCGTCTGGCTGCTGTTCGGTCGTGACGATCGGGCGGCATCGGCCTGGCTGTTGGCGGCTCTGGGGTCGACCGACTGGGTGGACGGCTGGGTGGCCCGACGGTTCGGACAGGTCAGCGAATTCGGCAAGCTCTTCGATCCGGCCGTTGACCGGCTGATGTTCCTGGTGGCCATACCAGCGATCCTGATCGACGGCTCGGTTCCGTGGTGGGTCGCCGTGCTGGTCCTGGCCCGCGAAGGCCTGGTCGCCGTTGCCGCGCTCGGGCTCGGTGCCGCCGGCGTCGAACGGTTCGATGTCACCTGGGAGGGCAAGACCGGGGCGTTTCTGCTGATGTTCGCCTTCCCGATGTTCCTGGGGGCCAACAGCACCCTGAGCTACGCCGAGGTTCTCGGGGTCCTGGCCTGGCTGTTCGCGATTCCGGGCATCGGGTACAGCTGGTACTCGCTGATCTTCCAGTACATTCCCGCAGCGCGAGATGGCCTGGCACATCGCCATCGATGAAGGGGGACGGCGGGGCCGTAGTCCGGTAGCGTTAGGGTCATGAATACACCCGACGACCTTCGCTACTCGTCTGATCACGAATGGATCAGGAGCGAAGACGGCAATCGAGTTCGCATCGGTATCACCGACTATGCCCAGGATGCATTGGGTGACGTCGTGTTCGTCGAGTTGCCCGCGGTCGGGTCGCAGGTGTCGGCCGGTGCCTCGATGAGCGAGGTCGAATCGACGAAGTCGGTCTCGGACGTCTACGCGCCCATCGACGGCATCGTGGTCGAGATCAACAACGACCTCGTCGACGCTCCGGAGCGGATCAACGAAGACCCCTACGGTGACGGTTGGCTGTGTGTGATCGAGTTGGCCGAAGGAGTCAGCGTGGACGAGTTGCTCGATGCGGCTGCGTATCGCGCGCTCACCGAAGGCTGATTGATGGGTTCGCAGTGCAGCGCCTGTGACTACGAGAATCCACTTGGCGCCAATTTCTGCATGTCCTGTGGTCGATCGCTCGAGCGTCAGACCGGGGAGCGCAACACCGAGTCGCTCGAGCCGACGGTGGATTCACCTGCAGTTTCGGACCCGCTGGTCGAGGGCCCACAGGGCATGTTCGTGGTTCGTCAGGGCCAGAACAGGGGAAGCCGCATCGCCCTCGACCTCGACCGAGTCACCATTGGTCGCCATCCCGAATCCGACATCTTCCTCGACGACATCACCGTTTCTCGGCGCCACGCCGAGGTCCACCGCACGGCGACGGGATTCGTCGTCACCGACGCTGGCAGCCTCAACGGCACCTACGTGAATCGAGAGCTGGTGGAACACGCCGCGTTGGTCGACGGAGACGAGGTCCAGGTCGGCAAGTTCAAGCTGGTGTACGTGGCATTGGGAGCAGAGGAATGACCCGGAACTCGACGGCGCACTGGTCGATCGGCGAGGTGCTGACACTGCTGCAGGCCGAGTACCCGGAGGTGACGATCTCCAAGATCCGCTTTCTCGAGAGTCAGGGGCTGATCAGCCCCGAGCGAACCCCGTCGGGATACCGGCGTTTCTACGATGACGACTTCGAGCGGCTTCGGTGGATCCTCGCCCAACAGCGAGACAACTACCTGCCCCTGAAGGTGATCCGGGATCGCCTGGAGACCGAGGATCTGTCGATGTCTGCTTCGTCCACCGGAGATCTGTCGGCCGCAGAACTCTGGGATGGTGCCGCGCTCCAGGGATTACCCAACGGTGATGATGTCGAGCTCGTGTCCGACGAGGTCGAGGTGGCGGTCGTGGAGACGTCCGATGCGACGCCGCCGGACCAGTTGGCGGGCGAGTCGGGGATCGCAACCGGACCGTTGCTGGACCTGACCGATCAGCCCGTGGTCGACCCGGTGACCATCGAACTGGCCCCCGATGAGGTCGAGGACGTCGCGGTCGTGACGCCTCGGACGCAGACCGAGGCTCAACCATCGCTGGACGAGGTCTTCGGCCAAGTGGCGGCAGAGCTCGCCCTGGGAATGCCGATGTCGGATGGTCGTGTCGGCTTCGAGGCAGCACCGACGGATGACGACGCTGCCCCCGGGTCGGAGTTCGCCGGCGACCAGGCCGGTGAAGGCGAACACCACGACACCCAGGATCGTGTCGACATCGTGGCCCAGTCCCTTGCCGACTCGGCCCAGGTGTCGCCTTCGATGACCCTCGAAGAGTTGGCCGCGGAGTCGGGATGCGACCAACGGCTCCTCCATGATCTGGAACGATTCGGGCTCATCCAGGGCCACGTCGCGATCGGATCCCCCCTCCTGTTCGATGGCGAGGCGTTGGCGGTTGCGCGTCTGGCCCGCGGTTTCGGCGAGTTCGGACTCGAGCCACGCCACCTGCGTACCTTTCGACTGGCCGCTGAACGTGAGGTCGGGCTGGTGGCGCAGATCATCGAGCCGATGATGCAGCGGTCGAGTTCGGATGCGAGGGCCGGTTCGATGCGAGCACTGGTCGACATGATGGAGTTGGCCGAGGCCCTGCACGGCGTGATGATCCGACGAGTGACCCGCGAGTTGCTTCCCGACCGTTGATCTGCCGGATGGCGACTGGCGGGTCGATGATCCGCGGGTTCGTGATCGGCAGGTTGTGTGCCGTGCTGACGAGTGACTGGGCAGCGGACTCGGCTACCGTGAGGTCATGACGGTCGAGATGGAGTTGGTCGGCGTTCGGGTGCAGCTGCCGACCAACGCGCCGATCCTGGTGCTTCGGGAAACGGTCGGGCTTCGACGGACCGTGCCGATCTACATCGGCGGTCCCGAAGCCCATGCCATCGATCTCGCGCTTTCGGGTACGCCCACGGCGCGGCCGATGACGCACGATCTGTTGACCATGCTCGTGCAGCAACTCGGTGGGACCATCGAACAGGTCGTGGTGACCGAATTGCGTCAGGGGACGTTCTACGCGGACCTCTACGTACGCGACGCCACAGGTGAGGTCCAGACCGTCTCGGCCCGGCCCTCCGATGCCATCGCCATCGCAGTCCGGGCCAAGGCGCCGATCTTCGCCGAGGAGGAACTGGTAGACGACGCCGGCATCGCTGAACAGCCGGCCGAGGACGACGAAACTCAGGAAGAGGAGATGGTCGAAGAACTTCGGAAGTTCCTCGATCAGGCGAACCCCGACGACTTCAAGAGCTGAGACGACCTCGAGGTTCGAGGAGTCCGATCACCGAGCGAGGTCATCGACCTCCAGATCTTCGAGAGCTTGGGCGATGCGTTGCACACTGGTGGCGATGAACGCCGCAGTGCGGGGATCGGATGCCTGACGTTGCGCCAGCAGGAGGACGGCGAATCCGGGCAACACCATGCCCAGCCGATAGCGATCGAATCCGTCGCATCGCGTCAAGTCCTGGTAGTCCGCGACGAGTTGGCGTTCGTGTCGTCGACGCGTCTCGACCGTGAGGCTGGTCGCATGCAGCCAGGCAACGTCGGCCTCGCCGAGCTGAATCGCCACTTGCTGCCAATCGAACAGGATGGCGCCCTGCGGTCCGAACGCAACGTTGTCGGCCCGGGGGTCGCCATGGCACAGGGTTGCTCCCGAAGCCGTCGCAAAGGCGGTGACCAGCCGATCGTGTCGCTCCACCATGCGGTGCAGGACACGAAGTGTTGGCCCCTCCACGTAGTCGGCGGCCGCTTCCAGTCCTCGTTCCAGCGCAGTCGACTCGAAGCCAGTCGGCGTCGAGTGACGGACCGGGAGCACCCGGGCCGAGGGGGCGAAGCGATGGTGCAGTGCGGCGAGTTGGTGGATCACCAGCCGGGCGTCCTCGACATCGAGCCCGTCCCCTTGATCCACCGCTCGATGCGGGGAGAGATCTTCCAGAACGAAGGCTGCCCCTCGTTCGTCGTCCCGGGAGACGAGATGACAAACCGGATGCGCGGGCGGACCGTCGTCCAGCAACGTGGCATAGACGAGGGCTTCCCGCTCGTAGGCACCCATCGCCCGGGCCGCGGCCCCGTTTGGTCCGGGATCGGGCACCTTGACGACGATCGAGGAAGCCGGACCTCCCGAGATCTCGACACGAACCACGGCGCTGAAGACCCCTCGTCCAGCGCCGACGTCGGTCATGGAATCGACCTGCCAACCAAGCCGTTCGATGAGGTCTGCGACCTGGTCGACGATGCCGGAATC
>CALACD010000434.1 GCA_937890445.1 uncultured Acidimicrobiia bacterium
GCGACGCAGTTCGGCGCCCCAGTTCGGATCATCGAACCGGAGCGCTTCGTCCAGATGGACGTCCCACCGCTGCCCGACGGCGAGAAAGGGCCCGTCGAAGGTGGACAGTGTCTCGATGGTCGGCATCAGGTCGTCGGTGAAGATGATGTCGGCGTTGGCGAACACGCAGATCGCACCGGTCGCTCGCGCCTGTCCCTGGGCGAAGAGGTCGCTGAGCAGGGGCACACCGAGTGGGCTTCGTTGGACCTCCTGCAGATGATCGATCCCGAGTTCATCGGCCAGTTCGGCCGCACCGAAGTCGTCACCGATGAGCAACACCTGTATGCCGGGCGCGAGCCGTGACCAACTGCCGAGGGCGTTGGACTGGATACGGGCCGCATCACCCTGCATCGGCTTCGTGGTGCCGAAGATGGTGAGCAACGTCGGGGTCGAGACCGCAGTCATGCGTCGACCTCGGACGAGATCAAGGTCGGCGAATCGGTGTCGAGTCCCGCCGGTGGGATGGGGCGAATGACGGCGCTCCAGAATCCGGTGGCCCACGACCAGTGCATCAGCCACGCCGCCGCTGCTGCTGGGATTGCCAGTCTCTTGGAGGCACGCGCCGCCAGAGCGAGCAACAGGGCATAGTGACCGCCGAGCAGGGCCAGCGGAACTCGCCAGGTCGCTGCGGGCCAACCGATCAGGGTGGCGAGACCCAAGACGATGGGCCCGGCTGCAGGTGCCAGTTGGCGGGGCTGGGCCGATGCCGGGTGACGGCGCATGACCGTCAGCTTGCTCTTGCCGTAGCGGTGGTACTGCTTGGCGACAGCGGAGAGTCGGGTTCGAGGTTCGTAGCCGACCTGCAAGGACGGATCGAGCCAGACCGTCCCGCCCGCTTGGCGGATTCGGTAGTTCAGCTCGTAGTCCTCGTTGACACCGACGTCCTCGGCCCAACCGCCGACCTTGTCCAGCCATGCTCTTCGGAAGGACCCGAGATAGACCGTGTCGACGGGTCCGGGCTCACCGTCGTGATGGAACCGCCCAGGGCCTGCGCCCCACGAGGCCTGGTTGGCGACGGCGATTGCCTGGGCCACCATCCCCGGTGCCGGGCGGGGAACCATGCGTCCCCCGACAACGGCGGCATCGATATCGAGCATGAGGCCGGCCACCCGCTCGAGGTAGTCGGGCTCGAGGAAGGAATGGCCGTCGATGCGAACGACCAGGTCGGTGTCGCAGTGCAGCAAAGCGGCGTTGAGTCCGGCCGATTGCAGACGTTTGGGGTTGTCGATGACCACGATGCGATCGTCCTCGGACGCCAACTGGTTCAGTCGGGCCTTCGTGTCATCGGTGCTTCGGCCGTCGGCGAACACGACCCGCCAGTTGGTATGGGTCTGGCCGCGCAACCGGTCGACGACCTCGTCGATGTTGGCGGCTTCGTTGAACACCGGACACACCACGGTCAGCGCAAGATCGTCACGACCGGTATCGGATGTCGAGCAACGGTTCGTCATGTTGCGACCTCCGCTCCAGCAGCCGGGTGAGGCCGCGTCGTCGGTTGGGACCGAGTCGTCGGTTGGGACCGCGGTATCGGATGGGGCCGCGGTAGTCGGTGGGAGGGCGTCCAGAACGAGAACTCGGGATCTTGATGGTGCGGGGCCGGTTCGACCTCGAGCGACCTCAGGATTGCCGGCGCGATCTGGAGTGGATCGACGACCTGGCCGTCGACGCCGTCGGTACGGCCGTTGGCCACGATCATCACGCCGAGGGGGTGGTGTGTGCCGCATCGATGTTCCGCCACTTCGACGAGCCGTAACCCCAGGTCACTGGCCTTGACCGTGCGACCGGCGATGGCCACCGAGTCGTTGCCGGCTGGATCGAGCGTGTAGGTCAACGTGAGCACACCGTTGGCCCGGTCGATGTCGAGCCATTGATCGACGTCCTCGACAGAGCGGACGATGCGCTCCTGGTCCGAAGCAGTCTGCGACGAGCCGAAGTCGAGCGAGAGGTGGGGGACCATCGAGTTCCGTACGTCGAACGGTGCATCGATTCCCAGGGCAGTGGCGAAGACGCCGGCCTGATCGAGGACGACAGCTCTGTCTCCGTCGTGAACCAGCGGAGCTCCACCGGTCTGGCCCATCGAGGACATCACCAACAGGGAGCGATCGGTGGCTTCGCAGTACGCCAGGACGCGCCCCAGGAAGGTGTCGAGGGCATCGAGGGCGGCGGGGAGCTCACCGGCGAATCGGTCGACCCAGGCCTGGTCGAAGAGCGCTTCGGACCAGTCGTCGGGAAAGTTGGCGAACCAGTAGCGGTGCATGGAGGCGGCCACGTGGTTGGTGAAGAACACCGCCAGATCCGGATCTTCGGCCGCGGTCAGCCGTTCGAAGGGATCCGACATCAACAGGAACTGTGCGGTCCGCAACCGTTCCCGGGGGATCCGGCCCGCGGCCACGCCGGCCGCCAGTTGCGCCAGGTCCCGCACCGTCCGAGGACGGAGGCGGGAGCGGGCTGCGGCCAGGGCACCAGTGGCGTAGGCGGCGATGGGTCGAGTCGACGAGACAGCCCGGCTGTTGGACCGAGTCATTGCCAAGTTGAAGGCCTGGAGGCCCGACAGCGACGACGGGATGGTGTCCGGGCTCTCGGCGAACGCGTCCGGCACCAGGAAGGCGAAGTCTCCTCCGGCGCTGCGGTCTGCGAGCGGCGAGGAGTGCAGGGCCCCCATCAGACCGACCCGCCGGCCGGCCCCGGCCGCCAGCTGCCAGTACATCGGATACTCGGCGGGCTTGGGATCGCCGTACCAGTAGACGCCGTGCTTCTCGTACGGGACGCCCATGGCCAGCGAGGCCCAGGTCTGCGACGGATACAGCTCCTTGGTGATCGTCTCGGTCACGAGCGTCTCACCCACGGCTGCGTGATGCAGCAGTCGATGGATCGTCGAACCCGGGTGGCTCCGTGCGTACCATTGCAGCACCCGGAGAGGCACTTCATTGGCTTCGATCACGACCGTGCGGCGCATGAGTCTCCATCGGCAGAAGCCGCCGGAGACATGAGGGCGGCCGGGCCGACGGCCCGGCGTCAACGGCCTCGGCGCAGTGTCACTGGTCGAGCGTTCCACGGTTCGTCGGGCCATGGATGCTTGGGGTAGCGGCCCCGGAGATTGGCCCGCACGTCGACGTAGGAACCGCGCCAGAACCCGGGCAGATCGGTGGTGCGTTGCGCCGGTCGATTGGCCGGCGACAGCAGTTCGATCGTCAACGCATGGTT
>CALACD010000435.1 GCA_937890445.1 uncultured Acidimicrobiia bacterium
GCCGGATCGTGCGGTGATGCTCGGGTCTGTCCCGGTCACTGGCGGCAGCGATGAATCACGAGCGCCCGCCGATGGGTACGCCGGCGATGTCGACGGCTTCCAGCACGGTCAGCTCGTCATCGGTCGGTGCCTCGACGTCGACCAGTCGCTGCGCATGACGGGCGACCGCTCCCTCGAAGAGGTTCCGGGCCAAGCGGCCGTTTCCGAATCCGTGGCCTCGTTCATGGGCGCCGAACCAGGCGAAGGCCGCTTCGTTGGCTTCGTCGGTGAGGCGGTAGGCGCCACCATCGCTGATGAGCGCAAGAATCGACAGAAGCTCGTCATCGCTGTAGTCGGGGAACGTGATCGTCTTGGGGAAGCGACTGCTGAAGCCAGGGTTGGCCCCGACGAGCTCGGCCATTTCCTTGGGGTAGCCGGCCAGGATCACAACCATCGAGTCACGCCGATCCTCGACGTTCTTCACGATGGCGTCGATGGCCTCACGGCCGAAGTCCTTCTCGCCGCCCCGCATCAGCGAGTAGGCCTCGTCGATGATCAACACGCCACCGTCGGCCGCTTCGAAGACCTCGGCCACCTTGGTTGCGGTCTGTCCGACGAAACCGGCCACCAAGCCGCTGCGATCGACCTCGGTCAGGTGTCCTCGTTCGACGACGTCCAGACTTCGGTAGATGCGGGCCAGCAAACGGGCAACCGTGGTCTTGCCGGTCCCGGGATTGCCACTGAACACGAGGTGTTTGGTGCTGTCGACGACGGGAAGACCTCGTTCGGCACGAAGTTTCATGACGCGCAGAAGTGCGCTGAGCAGGCGGACCTCTTCCTTCACCGCATCCAGTCCGATGAGCTGATCGAGCTCGGCCAGGACCGTTTCGAGCGGCTCGGGCGGTGGGTCGTCGGCGGTCTCGGTCGTGGCGGTCTCGGATGCAGTCGTCGAACCGGGCCCCGTCGAGGCAGCGGCCGGCTCGGGGCCGACGGAGATGGCGGCCAGCAGGAGCTGTTGGAACCGCACGATGGCTTGGAGCTCCTCGTCGGACGGATACTGGTCGAGTGAGACAAGGGTGTGGGCCAAGGCCATCGCCTCGTCGTAGTAGACCCGAGCAAGTCGCGATCCGCGGCGCCGGTCGACCTCGGCGAGGGTGAGGAACGTCTCGGGAGTCACTGTCAGCCACGAGCGTCGTCCGGAGACCAGGGTGCTGTCCCGAAGATCGGCCGGGGTGGCGGCTCCGGGAAGGAGGTCGTGATGGGCGAACGCCGCAACGAGTGCCCAGAGCTCATCGTCGGTGTGGCGCTGGTCGACATCGATGAAGGCACAACTGAGGTTGAAAGCCTCGACGATCGCATCGCGTCGGAGGCGATGGCCATCGACCGACGTGCCGCTGGCTGCATCGGCCAGTGCTCGTCCTACTCGGTCGGCGAAGCTGTCGACGGCGGCAGTGAGACCTCTATCCATGTCGTCGACGATCCTACTCACCGAAGCACTCCGACCGAGTCACCGCCGAACCTGCCCCGGTCAGCAGGCGTTGTCGATGCGTCCAGGATTTCGCAGCATCGATAATTGACCTCGGAGACGAGTGTCCTTGTACGGTGTTGCCCATGACGCACCGTTTTGAATCCGTCGATGCGGTCCGAGAGGGCCTACGTAACGTCGACTACCTGGCTGACGACTCGATCGCTGGCATCGCCTTCCTGGCCGATCGTCTCGGCAAGCCGGTCCTGATCGAAGGTCCGGCCGGTACGGGTAAGACCCAGTTGGCCAAGTCGATCGCCGAGGTGACCGGTGCCCGTCTGATCCGTCTCCAGTGCTACGAAGGACTGGACGAGGCCAAGGCGCTGTACGAATGGAACTACAAGAAGCAGTTGCTGCGTATCCAGAGTGAAGGCGAAGGCGCGGACTGGGACGAGATGCAAGAGGACATCTTCAGCAATGACTTCTTGCTGGAGCGTCCACTGCTCGAGGCGATCCGAGCCGACGACCCGGTCGTGCTCCTGATCGACGAGGTCGATCGGGTCGAGCTCGAGACCGAGGCGCTGCTCCTCGAGTTGCTGTCGGACTATCAGGTGTCGATTCCCGAGTTGGGAACCCTGGAGGCCAAGCAGATTCCACTGGTGTTCCTGACGTCGAACAGCACCCGCGAGCTGTCGGAGGCACTGAAACGGCGCTGTCTGTTCCTGTATCTCGACTACCCGGACATGGAGCGAGAAAAGGAGATCGTGCTCACCAAGGTTCCCGACATCACCGAGAACCTGGCTGATCAGGTGGCTCGCATCGTGCGTTCGATTCGTCAGCTGGAACTGAAGAAGGCGCCCTCGGTGTCGGAGACGATCG
>CALACD010000436.1 GCA_937890445.1 uncultured Acidimicrobiia bacterium
CGACTGGCCGAAACCGCTGCACTCCGTCCGAGGTCCCTTCGACACGGCCAAGATCGACGGAGCGCTCGACGGGATGGGCAACTACGGCGATGCCACCTGGGAGCTGGGTCGCAAGCACCTCTTGCAGCCCGATCTGATCACCGGCATGACGCTGCTGCTGCTGGCCCGTCAGCCTCGTCGCCCTCGGGGAGAGAACGCAGATCACGACTCGGGAATCACCAACGGCGTGTCCGGCAAGGTCTGGGCCCGTGAGCAGTTCACCATCCATCGACCCGTCGACCGTAACGACGCCTTCACCGTGGAGGGCATGAGTACCGGCACCCATGTACGCAAGGGGCGCCGGTACTCGACCACAGCATCGACGTCACGCACCTCGACGGGAGAAGTCTTCGCCACGAATCTGACAACCGGGCTCCTCAGCTACCGGAGCGAGCCCGATCTGGCCGACTCGGTGCACGGTCTGGGGCCCGAGGACACCCCGGAGCCGGACTGGGACGCCGCTCGGAGCAATCCGCACATCAACAAGATTCGCGGTCACCTGCAGGGGGCCAGCTTCGGTGGCGAACGGGTGCTCATGTCGCTCGAGATGATGAAGGCCCGCGATACCGACACGCCCGACAACCCGATCCACTCCGACCCCGAAGCGGCCAGGCAAGCCGGGTTGGCCCGCCCCATCGCCGGCGGCTCGCACGTGTTGTCGATGGCTCTGGAGACCGTCATGCGGGCGCTGGGACCTCAGTCGTTGCTGTATGGGGCCAACTTCGACATCCGCTGGAAAGCGCCGACCGAGGACGGTGTCCACGTCATCCCTCGGGCCGTCCTGGTCGAGGCGGGCGACGACCGTGTCGTGCTCGAGGTCCATGTCGACATCGTGGATGGCCCGACCGCCATGGTGGGCACGATCGTGATTCCGCTTCCGAACTCGCTCCCGGCAGGAGGCATGGCATGAGCCGGGCCCTCGACGGGGTGCGGGTCCTCGATCTGACCGACCGCTCAGCCGCGCTGACGGGCCGTTTGCTCGCCGATCTCGGCGCCGAGGTGATCTTGGTCGAACCGCCATCGGGGACCCCGGCGCGTCGTCTGGCCCCCTGGCTGGATGGCGCCACCGGCCCCGAGGCGTCGCTCGTGCACCAGTATCTGAACGCCAACAAGAAGTCGGTGGTCATCGACCTGGAGAGCGACGAGGCGCGCAACGACCTGCTGCGGCTGGCGGCATCGGCCGATGTCGTGATCGACACCGCAGTTCCGGGAAGCCTCGATGCCCTCGGCCTGTCCCATGCCGAGCTCCGCTCGGTCAATCCTGGACTGATCCAGTGCTCGGTCACACCGTTCGGCCTCGACAGTCCGTGGCGCCAGCGACGAGCCAACGATCTGGTCGCCGGAGCCACCAGCGGGCTGATCTGGATGTCGGGTGAACCCCGTGGCGTGCCGGTCCAGGGCGGGGCTGACCCGTCCCATGCAATGGCGAGTCTGCACGCACTGTCCGCCATCTCGATCGCACTCCACCAGCGTGACCACAGCGGCGAAGGCGTCGGGGTACACATCGATCTGTCCGTGCAGGAAGCCAGTGCAATGGCGGTCATGCAATCGGCCACCCCCACAATCTGGACCTGGCAACAGCGCATTCCTCGACGGCCCGGCCTCTCGAACGCGCTGCGATGCGCCGACGGCGGCTACGTCGGCCAACTGGTCCGTCCCGACCGATTCGAAGGATTCCTGGCCTGGGCCGACCGGGTCGGCATCGACCATGGGATGACCCTGGACGACTGGGCCTGGAGTCGCCTGGACGCGCCGGCCAAGGACAACCCGGTCGCAGCCACGACCCGGGCTCTGGCTGCGGCGCTGACGCGAGACGAGTTCGCCGCCGGAGCGCTCGAGGCCGACATCGTGTGTCTGCCCGTTCTCGGCTTCGACGATCTGGAGAAGACCGAGCAGTACGTGGTGAACGAGCAATTCTTCACGGTGCACCACGACACCCTGGGCACCGACCTCGGGTTCGTTCGTTCGCCGATCGACGCCATGGCCGACGGCGTCGACGTCCGTCGGGCACCGCTCCTGGGCGAGCACCAGTCCCTGATCGTCGAGTTGGATCCCGCGCCGTCATCCATCCCGCAACCGCCGACCAACCCGACGACCGCCCCCGACCCCGCAAGGGCGTTGGAGGGGATTCGTGTCGTCGATCTGACGTGGGTGCTGGCCGGACCGATCGGCACCCGCATCCTGGCGAGCTTCGGAGCCGAGGTCCTGCGAGTCGAATCATCGACGAAGCCGGATGCCATGCGCAGCCAGATCGGCCCCGACGGTCGGCCCGACCCCGACCTCGGAGGTCTCTTCAACACCGTCAACGCCGGGAAGAAATCCCTGGCCGTCGATCTCCGCTCCGACGCTGGTCTGGCGCTGGTCACCGAGCTCATCGCCACCGCCGACGTGGTGATCAACAACTTTCGGCCCGGGGCCATGGAGCGGATGGGCCTGGGCTACGAGACCCTCCGAGGCATCAAGAGCGACATCATCTCGTTGAATCTGCCTGGTGCCCATCGTCAGGGGCCATGGGCGGTGCGTTCCAGCATGGGCAACATCTTGATGGCGGCATCGGGCTTCAACATGCTCACCGGCTTCGAGAACGAACGACCGAGAGGCATCGGCATTGCCTACCCGGACTTCACCTCACCGCATCTCCTGGTCTCCACCGTGCTGGCCGCGCTTCGCCACCGGGACCGCAACGGCGGCGGCCAGGAACTGCACCTCACCCAGCTGACCGGCATG
>CALACD010000437.1 GCA_937890445.1 uncultured Acidimicrobiia bacterium
CGGATTGTTCGACCGAGACGGCGGTTCGGCCATCGCCCAACTCAACAGCGAAGCGGGCGAGGCCTACCGGCGGGTACAGGGCTCGATGCTGTTCAACCTCGATCGTGCCGACAAGTCCATGTTGTTGGTGGCCGGCACCAACAACCCGCACTCGTCGACGACGGTGGCGGCCAATCTGGCTGCGGCAGCCGCCCGCTCGGGACGGCGGACCCTTCTGGTCGGTGCCGATCTGCGTCGGCCCAGCCTCCACGAGCGGTTCGGGCTCGAGAACCGCGTCGGACTCAGCGACGTCCTGTCGGGCAAGGCGCCGATCTCCCAGGCCATTCAGACGCTCCCCGACATCCCGAACCTCCAGATACTCACCGCCGGCAGTCCCGTCGCCGAACCAGCACGCCTTCTGCAGGGCGAGGCGTTCGGACGGTTGGTGTCCAGCGCCCGCAGCGAGTTCGATCTGGTCATCTTCGAGGCACCACCAGTCCTCCAGGTCGCCGATGCCGTCGATCTGGCCCGATTGTGCGAGGGGGCGGTGCTCGTCATCGAACCCAACCGCGCCACCCGGGCCGGTGTCGCCGATTCCGTCGAGCAGCTTCGACTGGTCGGAGCTAACGTGCTGGGCACCATCGTGGCCTCGGCATCGGATTCCTGAGCTGACCTCGCGTCGATGACACACCGCCGGTACTCTCCGATGGGAGGCCCATCGTGGGCCGTGCCCTCGACCTCGCGCCCCGAGGCGCTCGGCGACGAAGGCAGGACGTCGTGACCTCTCTCGATCTGACCGATTCCGTCCCCGCCCCGATCGGCCCGGTCCGCGTCGTTCGGCCCGAGGTCGACGCGCCGTTGCCGGAGTGGCCGTTCATGTTGATGATCGCCTGGCTTCCGCTGTGGTTCGTGCTCGGGCTCTCCGGCTTCACGTGGATCATCTTCGCTGCACCCATGGCGGCATCGCTGGTGCGACGTCGGGGGTTGGTTCTTCCCAAGGGTTTCGGATTCTGGGTCGTCTTCCTGGTGGCAGTGGGGGGTTCGGTCTTCAGTATCGACTCGGCGCCGCGCCTGTCCGGGTGGGTCCTGCGAACCGGATACTACGTGGCGGTCACCGTCTTCCTGATCTACCTGCTCAACGGCAAGGAAGGGGTGCCGGTACGGACGATCATCCGAGGTTTCACGTACCTGTGGTTGGCCACCGTCGCCGGCGGCTACCTGGCCTTCCTCGTCGGCGATCTCGGGTTTCGCTCGCCGATGGCCTATCTGATGCCGGCTGGGTTGCTTCAGAACGAGCTGATCCGAACCATGGTCACGCCGAGTTTCGCCGACCTCCAGGACATCATCGGTTTCCCGGTTCCCCGACCCAAGGCTCCGTTCCCGTACACCAACAGTTGGGGGTCGATGCTGGCGTTGCTGACACCGTTTGCCTTCATGTCCCTGACCGATCCGAGGGTTGGTCTCTCGCCCAAGCTGATCCGGTTCGCACTCTTGGCCTCGATCATTCCCGGTGTCATCTCGCTCAACCGTGGCCTGTGGCTCAGCCTTGGCATCGGTCTGGTGTATGCCGCCATCCGGTTCGGGGTGGGAGGAGACTCCAAGGCCATCCGCAACTCGTTCCTGGCACTGATCTTCGTGGCCTTGCTCTTCACCATCACTCCGTTGGGCGATGTGATCGTGACTCGTATCGATACCGGGCATTCCAACAACGACCGATTCGAACTGGTCGTCGACGCCATCGACGGGACCATGGAACGTCCGGTCTTCGGGTGGGGGGCACCGCGACCCAATGACCGGCACCTGCCCTCGGTCGGAACCCACGGTCAGGCATGGTTCGTCATGTTCTCCTACGGTTTCGTCGGCGCCATCGGATACGTGGGGATGTTCGCCACCATGTTGTGGCGCACGAGAAGACAACCGACCGCGGTCGGACTGTGGGCCCACGTCGTGATCTTGGTCGGCATGGTGCAGATGGCGTTCTACCTGCACGTGCCCCACCAGATGTTCGTGATGATGGCTGCCGTCGCGGTGGCGCTGCGCCTTCAGGCCTCGACCCTCGGCGACGACTCGTTTGCCCACCGGTCCCGGCTCGGCTCGTGAAACGGCAGCTCGTCTCGTTGCGGCGATTCGGTGGGGTCCCTTTCGTTGCTGCTGCCATCACCGCAGCTGCGGTTGCCGGCTGCACGACATCGT
>CALACD010000438.1 GCA_937890445.1 uncultured Acidimicrobiia bacterium
AGGACGCCGAACGGGTAGTACCCGGCGCCGTAGCCGCAGATCGTGATGAGGCCGAGTACCCCGACCCGCCGATGGTCCAAGACTCGAGCGGCGGTCAATCGGTGGCTACCACCGGAGCCGAGAGCAGCACGCCGTCGTTGGTCAGCCCGTCGATCCGCTCATCGTCCCAGCCCAGGACTTCCCGGAGCACCTCGACGTTGTGTTGGCCCAGCAACGGTGCCAGCGGTTCGGTGTCTCGGTCGGGGATCGCCGATCCATGGAGGGGAAAGCCGGGCATGGTGATGGGCCCGAAGTGCGGATCCTCGACAGTCACGATTGCTCCCCGCTCCTCGAACCAGGGATCGAGGTGAGCGTCGGCCGGATCGATCACGGCGGCGGCCGGAATCCGATGGGCGTCGAAGTGGGCCAGCAGCGCTTCGTTGGATTCGAAGGTCTGCATCCAGGCTTCCAGGGTGTTCACGAGCTCATGTCGATGATCGGCTCGCCCTCGAGCGGTGGCGAACCGCTCGTCGGCATCCAGCGAGATCGATTGGGCGGCCTGACACAACCGGGGCCATTGGGCATCGAGCACCTGCAGGACCAACCATCCGTCGGGGCCGGCGTAGGTCCCGGCAGGCGGCACGGACCCGAAGTGCCGACCTGATCGCTTCAAACGGGCCTTGCCGTTGGTCACGCTCGGCCCCTGGACGGCGAAGGGGTGCATCTGGAACACGGACTCGACCATGGAGACGTCGATGAACTGTCCCTCGCCGCTGACCGTCCGAGCGAAGAGCGCGTGACCGATGGCCCCGAAGGCCATGATCCCGGCCGACATGTCGGCGATCGGAACCCCAGGGGCGATGGGCGCGCCGTCGGGTTCGCCAGTCAGGGCCACCGACCCCGCTGCCGCCTGTCCGATCAGGTCGTACCCGGGAAGATGGGCCTTGGAACCAGTTCTCCCGAACGCCGAGATCGACACGTAGATCAGGCGAGGGTTGACGGCCCGCAGTTCCTCGGGCCCGAGTCCTCGCTTGGTCAGGACACCGTGACCGAAGTTCTCGATGAGCACGTCGCATTCGCCGGCCAGCGCTGCGATGAGTTCGTGGCTCGAGCTCTTGTCGAGATCGACGCACACGCTCCGCTTGCCCCGGTTCTGTTGGACGAAGTACGACGAGTAGCCGTCGGCCGCGATCGGGAGCAGTCGACAGAGGTCGCCGACCGGGCCGGGCTCGATCTTGATGACATCGGCCCCCAAGCCCGCCAGGAGCAGGGTGCAGGACGGTCCGGACAGGTACTGGGTGAGATCGAGAACACGAACGCCATTGAGCATTCGTGCACACTAGACCCAGACCTTGGCGTGCTCCGACCGAGAACGACCGTGTCCTGCGGGCACCGATGCCATCGTGGCCCGATGATCTCGTGACAGGATGAATGGCCGATGATGCACCACCTCTGCGGACGTTCCCGGCCCGATGTGTGAACAGTGCCTGCCGACGTTGTCCCGCCGTCACCTGATGATCGGATCGATCGGTTCGCGGGCTGACCTTCCCCGCCCCCAGGTCGGACCTCTCGTCATCCGACCACGTTCGGACTGGGCCGGCACTGAACGGCCGCCGCAGCGCTCGCTGGCGACCGAGGACGTCCGGTTCCTGCTCGTGCACCACAGTGCGGGTTCGAATCGCGACCGGCCCGAGGACATCGCCGACACCATCCGCTCCATCTACGACTTCCACACCGGCAGGGACAGGGGCTGGCCCGACATCGCCTACAACTTCCTGATCGATGCCTACGGAACCGTATGGGAAGCCCGGGCCGGGTCGCTCGCCGGTCCGGTCGCAGGCGATGCAACCGGCGGGAATCAGGGCTTCAGCCAATTGGTCTGCCTCCTCGGCGACTTCACTTATCAGGCACCCACCGCGGCGGCACTCGGATCGTTGGTCCAGACCCTGGCCTGGTTGGCCGATCGCCACGGCATCGACACTGCCCCGGGGGCCGAGGTGGGCTTCACGTCGCGGGGCTCGAATCGTCATGCCGAAGGCGCCCTGGTCACCACCGCCACGATCGCCGGCCACCGGTCCATGAGCCAAACCCGTTGCCCGGGCGACGTGTTGTTCGCCTACGTCCGGGACCAGTTGTCGGGGGAGGTGACCAAGGAGCGCCGGCCGCTCACCACCGAGCCGCTCACCACCGAGC
>CALACD010000439.1 GCA_937890445.1 uncultured Acidimicrobiia bacterium
CAGCGCGTCGGTGAGGACATCTCGATCGGCGATCTCGGTGCTCTGATCGGATGCCCAGGCTCCAAGTTGTGAAGCCCGGGGACGAACCGCGAAATACTCATCCGACTCCAGCGCCGTGAGCTGGGCGGCCACCCCGACGACATTGACCTGACGGTGCAGTCCGAGCCAGGCGAACGTCAGGGCCACCGCTGGCTCATGGTCCATCTGGCGGGCCTTGTGGCTCGTGTAGTTGGTGTAGAACTCGAAGCCGCCTCGGCTCAGTCCCTTCAACAGGACATGACGTGACCAGGGTCGACCATCGTCGTCCACCGTGGACAACACCATCGCGTTCGGCTCGGGCAGCGCGGCTGTCACAGCGTCGTCGAGCCATCGCTGGAACATCACGAGCGGATCCTCATCCAGGTCCGCCCGGTCGAGGCCATGGGACTCGTACTCGTGACGCATCCGGGCGAGATCCATCGAGGAACGCTATCTACCGGTCTCGCTGGGGGCCGGCGACTGCTCGAACACATCGGCCACCGCTTCGAAGGTCAGATCCGATGCCGAGGCATCGAGATCCAAGATCTGTTGATGGTGCCGGGCTTGGCGCTCGGCCCGATCGGCACCCGTTTCGGCGACGGCCCATTTGGTGAAGATGGTGAGGATGATGACCCACAGCACGAAGCCTCCCACCAACTTCATGATCGCACCGGCCGCTTGCTGGTCTGTCAGGACGTCGATACCCCACAGGCGATCGACAGTGTCGTAGTGGCGATAGACGACGTCCTCGGCAAAGACCAGCCAACCCCCGGGGACCGTGGGAAGGATCGACATCATGAAGAGGTAGATGCATTGACCGAGCGGAGACAGACGCCACTCCGTGACCGGCCCGATCACCGGCATCCACATCAACAAACCGGCGGTGAACACCGCTAGATGTAGGCCGAAGTGCACCGGGCCGCTGTCGGCCGACAACTGCACCACCTTGGACCAATGGAGGAACGCGGTCAGTGCGTTGAAGATGAGTCCGGCCACCAGGGGCTTCGACCCGGCCCGGAACAAGCGCCGGGTTCGCGAACCCTCGGGAATCAAGAGCTCGAACAACCACCGCGGAGTCGCGAGAACGAATGCCGCAGGTATCAACATCGACAGGAGAAGATGCTGCAGCATGTGCACGGAGTAGAGATAGTCCTCGGCGATGTCGTGGACTGGCCAGTCCGAAGCAGCCCAGATACCGACGAAGCCCAGCGCGAACCACACTCGCTGCCCCTTCGTGATGGGCGGATAGCCCGCGGCTACCGCCTTCGGTTGCACGACGCGGGCTGCGTATCCCGCCAGTAGCACGAGGCCAACCAGCATCGTCCAGACTTCCGGGTGTGCCGTCCATGGAACCCAGTTCATGGGGACCTGGCTTTCTATGATCGAGGGTGGCCCGAGAGTTGCTCAGCCGAAGTAGGCGAAGCGAAAGTGGAAGGTGGCAAAAACCACGAGGTACACAATGACGGCCAATACCACGGCCCCGGCGAACGCCCAGGTGAAGTACTTGCCATTGAGCATCTTGAGATCGAAATAGAGGTGCATGAACACCCCTGCGACCAAGAAGAACTTGGCCAGCATCATGACGATCAACGGCAGTACCAGCGCCGGACCGGTCAGCCCGAGGTAGGACCAGGCAACTTCGACAGCTGTCAGGACGGCCAGAATCGCGAAGATGACCCAATACTGCTTCTCTTGCGGGTGATCGTGCGCATCATGATCATGAGCAGTGTCATGAGCATTCTCGGAGATCGCGGTGTCGGACATCAAGGTCTCCTCAGGGGATCAGGTACACGATGGTGAAGATGAGCACCCACACCACGTCGACGAAGTGCCAGTACAGACCGACGAGCTCGACGGTTTCGGCTCGACTGCTGTTGAGCTTCCCCTGGAAGGAGAGGAACAGCAGCGACAGCAACATGATGATGCCACCCGTGACGTGGATTCCGTGGAAACCAGTGAGCGTGAAGAACGCCGATCCGAACAGGTTGTTGGTGAAGGTCAACCCTTCTCGGTAGAACGCCGTGAACTCGTAGATCTGCCCACCGATGAAGATCGAGCCGAGCATGGCGGTCGTCCCCAGCCAGAGGCGAGTGTTCCTCTGATCGCCCTTGACGATGGCGGAGTGGGCCAGGACCATCGACAGCGAGCTCATGAGGAGCACGAACGAACTGAGCGAAGTGAAGGGAATGTCGAACATGGGTTCGACCGACCCCTTCTCCTGGAACTCCTGGATCAATTCGGCCGGCATCGTGCTGACGACGTTCGGGTTACCGGCGATGATCTCGGTGATGAAGCGGGTCTTGCTCAGCAGGTAGGACGAGATCAGGGCGCCGAACAACAGACATTCGGAGCCGAGGAAGAGCCAGAAGGCCAACTTCATGTTCGACAATCCGAGGCTGGAGGCATGTCCGCCCCCGTGGTCGTCGTGGTGATCCACGACCTGGTCGACGGTCACATCAGTCATGGCTGGCACCTACTCCGGCAAGATCGGCGTGATCGTCGTGGTCGTGAGGGAGATCGAGATCGTCAGCCGGCTCCAGTGACCAGCCGTACAGGCCCAGCACCAGCAGCAAACCACCCGGGATGGTGAGCCAGAGGGTGAACATGATGCCGTAACCAATGATGGGGAACGACGCAGCCAGAACGATGGGCCAGTACGACGATGCCGGCAGGTGGACGCCTTCACCGTTGCCGGGCTGTGCCAGTTGAGCGCCGGTTGCGACCCGACGAATCTTGCCGCTCTCGTCCTCGGCGTACTTGCGATGCCAGAAGTCGTCGAGCGACGTCACGACGGGGTCGACGTCGAAGTTGTGGTTGGGAGCCGGGGACTGGATCGACCATTCGATGGTGCGTCCATCCCACGGGTCGGGACCGACGTCGGGCCGTCCGGCTGCTTTCCACTTGCGGCTCGAAAGGTAGGCATTGACCAACACCAGCAGGGTGGCCACTCCGAGGATGAACGAGCCGACGCTGGCAACGAAGTTCCACAGGTTGAGGCCCATGGCATCGTCGTAGGTTTGCATCCGGCGCGGCATGCCCTGAAGCCCCAGGATGTGCATAGGTCCGAAGGTGAGATTGAATCCGATGACCATGCCCCAGAAGTTCCACTTGCCGAGTTTCTCACCGAGCTTGTAGCCGAAGGCCTTGGGCCACCAGAAGTACATGCCCGCCACGAATCCGAACAGGGCGCCACCGAACAACACATAGTGGAAGTGGGCGACGATGTAGTACGTGTCGGTCTGCTGGGTGTCGGACGGAGCAATGGCGTGCGAGACACCCGACAGCCCGCCGATGGTGAACTGGGTCACCAGACCGATCGAGAACAACATCGCTGTGTTCAGCGTCAACTTGCCGCCCCACATCGTGGCCAGCCAGTTGAGGATCTTCACGCCGGTCGGCACGGCGATGAACATGGTGGCAACCGAGAAGGCGGAAACCGACAAGGGGCCGAGACCGGAGACGAACATGTGGTGGGCCCAGACGCCCCATCCCATGAAACCGATTGCCACTCCCGAGAACACCATGAACGGATAGCCGAAGATGGGTTTGCGGGAGAAGGTCGGGATGATCTCCGACACGATGCCGAAGGCGGGCAGGATCATCAGGTACACCTCGGGATGACCGAAGATCCAGAACAGGTGCTGCCAGAGCAGCGGGTCCGCGCCCTGCTCCACGTTGAAGAAGTTGGAATCGAACTGGCGATCGAGCATCAACAGGACCTGGGCCACGGTGAGGACCGGGATGGCGAACAGCAGGAGGAACTGCGTCACCAGGGTCATCCACACGAAGACCGGCATCTTCATGAAGCTCATGCCGGGAGCCCGCATGTTCAGCACCGTGGTGATGAGGTTGATGGCACCGGTCAGCGAGCCGATGCCAGCGATCAGCAGACCGATGTTCCAGAAATCGATGCCGGACGAGGGCGAGTAGGCGATCCCGTTGTTGGGTGCATAGTTGAACCAGCCACCATCGGCTCCGCCGCCCAGGAACCAACTCGTGTTGAGCATGAGGCCGCCGAACAGGAACACCCAGAAGCTGAAGGCATTGATCCGAGGGAAGGCGACATCTCGGGCTCCCACCTGGAGCGGCATCAGGAAGTTGGCGAAGGCGGCTCCGATGGGCATCACGACCAGGAAGACCATGATGGTTCCGTGCATGGTGAAGACCTGGTTGTAGGCATCCGCCGAGAGGAACGTGTTGTTGGGAGTGGCCAACTGGATCCGGATGAGCAGTGCCGAAACCCCACCGAGGATCAGGAAGAACATGGCGGCGGCGCCATACATGATCCCGATCTTCTTGTGGTCGACCGTCGTCAACCAGTCCTTGAATCCGGTTGCGTTGTGGGGCCGGGCGAAGACCCCGAGCGGGTTTGGCCTGTCGTCTGGTGTTCCTGAGGGAAGGGCGAGTGGTTCGCCTTCGATGATCGCCATGTGTCGATCGGCTCCTGGTCAGTCCAACGTCGCCAGATAGGCGACGAGATTAGTGAGGTCTTCGTCGGTCAGTTGAGGGAACGCCGGCATGCCACGCTGATCCTCGGCTGCCATTGCCTTCTGGCTGGGCGCATCGCTGATCCAGCGCCGGAGCTGAGCGTCGTTGAAGCGGCCTTCGTCGGCAAGACCGAGGTAGTTGGACACATCGAAGGAGTCGTCATCGGCATCGATCAATCTGCCTGTCGGATCCTCGCTGTACTGGCTGAAGATGGCTCCTGCCATGACCGAACGAGTGGCGAAGTGCGTCAGGTTGGGCGCGGCCTTGGCCGTCAACGGGGCGACGAAATTCTCGGCGTACTCGAACCCCGGCGTGTCCACGACGTGGCAGCTGGCACAGACCTGTTCGAAGGTCTGGCGGCCGGCCCATTCGGGGCTGGCCACTTCGCCCTCGGCCGGGGCCTCGGGGAGCTCGGCCTGAAGCATCTGATTGGCGTACCACGTCTCGAAGTCGGCTGGGCTCAGTGCGATGGTCGACATCCTCATACGTGCATGCGACAGTCCGCAGTACTCGGTGCACCACCCGTTGTACTTACCGGGCTCGTCGGCCTCGAGGCTCCAGGTGTGGATCCGACCGGGCACGGCATCGCGCTTGCCGTTGAGGCGAGGAATCCAGAACGAGTGGATGACGTCGCCCGAGGTGATGACCAGATCGATTTGCTCACCGGTGGGGATGACCAGTTCGTTGGCGATGCTCAAGTCGTCGTTGTCGAGTGCCAGTTCGAGCGGCCATTCGATGTCTTTGTCGTCGACAACACCATCGCCGTTGGCGTCCTGGAAGAAGCCATCTCCGTCGACGTCGTAGCGATACTCCCACCACCATTGGCGTCCGATCACCATGACGTCGAGTTCTTGGGGCTCGTTGCGCTCCTCGAGTTTCCAGATGGTGGCGACGGTGGGGATGCAGATGATGGCCAGCAACACCGCCGGCGCAATCGTCCAACCGATTTCGAGTTTGTCGTTTCCGTGCCGCTGGTAGGGGAGATCCTCGTAGTCGAAGTCCTCGGCCTTTACGCGACCCTTGATCGCCAGAGCGATACCGCCCCCGACCACGAGGACGAAGACGATCGCCATGATCACCCAGATGCGCGTCATGAGGTTGTCGATCATCTGGGCCTGCGGGCCACGCGGTTCGAAGGTGTTGAGGGGCTTGTCCTCCGCACACGCCGACAGGGTGAGGAGGGCAACAAGAGCGAAGGCGGCCGACGGCACGCCTCGGCGACCACGAGCGGCAGTGAGAGAAGCGTTCATGTCTTGCACCAGAGTTGCCGGACCGCGCCTGCGGCGCCAAACCGTGGGCCGTGCGAACTTCGTCACTCGCCTTCTCCTTCATCGATGCTGTGAGAATCGCCGTGCTCTTCGCCGTGGTGGAAATCCCGCTCCCCGGCGGCAGCGCCGACGATACCGGCGGCCAAGACGACCACACCCAGGAGCACCACGACGCTTCGCATGAGCGCAGGCTTCAGACTGATCCGGGAGGCCAGGACAGCCCCGCCGAAAATGATGACGGTGGCGATACCGCCTGCCACCGTCGCCCCCGTCTTGGAGGCAGCAAGGAAGACACGAGAGAAGGCAATGGCAACAACGGCGAATGCGAGCAAGGACAACAGCGGCACCTCGAACGGACCGGCCACTCGATCACGGACCACCCGGTTGACCTCCGGATCACCACTGGCTCGATCGCTCCAGGCGAGCAGCAGCCACATCAGCGCCGCCACCATCAGGACCGCCAGCCCCAGATAGAAGAAGAGCGAGGACAAGGCCAGACCGACCACGACCGCAGCGACACCGAACGCGGTGACGACGCCCCAGTAACTGGGATCGGCCGGAGCCTGAACCGGTGGTACGGCACCGGCGCCGACCCGCTGAGCCAGAACCTCGGCATCCCCGTCCCGAGTGGCGACCATGATCCAACACAGCACCTGCGCCGACACGAATGCTGCGATGAGCATCACATAGCCGAGATGGTCACCGACACCACCCTTGTAGCCGAGTGATACGACACCGATCGGGTCTCCGCCCGTCACCAGGCCATAGACAACAGCACCGATCAGCGCCGAGATGGACACTCCGAAGAGATATTTTGGACCCCAGGTAAACATTGGTGCAGAGACCTACTTGGTGATGTAGACGGCGAACCACACAACGAGGTAGAGGCCGACCGTGGTGTACCAGAACATTGTTGCCCCGTAGATCCCTTCGAGATCACGAGCGTTGTAGTTGCCGCCGAGAGCCCGAAGGGTCATCCCGGCCAGATAGGCCATCGCCGCAACGGTGATGGCCATGTGGGTACCGATGACCGCGAAGAAGAGGGGGGCCCGGTCGATGCTTCGGATGTCGAGTTCCATGATCGTGAGCAGATAGGCACTCTGGGAAACGAAGCCGAAGCCAAGCAGCAGCGTGACCGCGCTGGCGATGTAGAAATTGGCCCGATCGTCATTCCGCATCGCCTGAATGGCCCACGCCAGCGTTGCCGCCGAGAAGACCATCGTGAACATCATCATGTTGGGTTGGGTCAGGGGAATGGTGACTCCGCGTGGCAGCCACGTTTCCCCGGTTCGGATGACGTCGGCCCGGGTCGCGACGTAGAGACCGATGAGGCTGGCGAAACCCATCGTCGTCGCCAACGACACGAAGGCGGTGGCCAGGAGCAGCATCCGCGGCCGAGCGGCCTCGGGAGCAGCGATCTCGGCCGGGAGGAGTTGGTAGTTCGAAGTCATCAGGCGGAAACTCCTTCGGACGCCTCTTCATCAACAGACACGGTCGTCGCTACTTCGTTGCTCACCATGTCGAGGATCGGCGTGGCCGATGTCACCCGAGGAGCCGTGGCGAAGTTGCCGGCGATGGGTGGGCTTGCCGTCGCCCACTCGAGCGTCACGCCCTGCCACGGTTCGTTCGACGAGCCGCCACCGAAGGCAGTGCGAGCAATGTTCAACAGCAACAGAACGGCGGCGGCGGCGAGCAGTCCTGCACCCGCAGCCATCACACCGTTGAGCGCCTCGACACCATCCTGCACGTCATTGGAGATGATCGGCAGTGCGGGCTCTCCCAGGAATCCGTTGACCACCCCGCCGATGCCCCACACGATCGCTCCGCCAGCGGCAGTCAACGTGGTGAGAAGACCGAGCCGATCGTCCAGCGAACGACCCCAGATCTTGTGACCCCAGTGATGGACCCCGGCGATGACGCCCAGAACGCCGGCTCCCATGACGAGGGCACGAATGCCCTCGTGAAAGGCAGTGGCGGTCAGGTCGAACGAACTGTCGAGCGTGACATTGGTGTCGAACACGTCTTCGATGAAGGTCACGATCGGCCAGACCGTTCCCAGGATCGATGCCACCACCGCCAACAGCAAGACCAGCCCGCCGAGGAGGCCGGCCACCAGTGGGGTGCGAACCCGGAAGCTGCCCGTCTTGAGACTTTCACCGGCCAGGGCCAGAGCGGCCAGGACCGGCAGGGCAGCGACGATCAGCCCGACCACCAACACTCCGTTGTCGAACACCGGGGCAACCCCCCGGCTGGAGTAGGAGAGGAGGTCGACACCGAACGACAGGATCCCCAACCCGCCGAGTGCGACCATCACCGAGCGATGGAAGCGAACGGGCCTGCCCGTGTGTACGGCGATGGCCTCGATCGCGATGCCCAGGGTCGGGATCCCGACCCAATAGAGGGTCGGCGCCAGGGTCAACGAATCGCCGATGCCGAGGAGCGACAGACGCGAGGATCGATCGAAGAGGAAGCCGTACTTCACGTCCAGGTAGACGAGCACGAGCTGTCCGAGCACGACCGGCAGGATGAACAAGCCGAGCAAGCTGAACACGAAGAAGCTCCACGCCGAGACCGGTACCTGGTCGAGATCCATCCCGGGGGCGCGGGCGCCGACGATGGTGGTGGCGATGCAGACCATGGCCCAGAGAACCGACAACACCATGGCACCCAGGGCCAAGGTCCAGAGCACCACGTAGTCGGTTCGGCCACCTGCGGGGCCACCGTTGAGGATGTAGGAGATGATCAACAGGCTCGTGCTCACGAGCCAGCACCAGAACGCTGTGGCCGCACCCCGAGGGAAGGCCAACGAGGAAGCGCCGACCTGCAGCGGCACGACGAAGGTCGCGATGCCGATGAGGATCGGGACCAGCCCCCCCAGCAACAGCAGAATGCGGCCCATCGACCAGATCTGCACGAACTGGCCTTCCTGGTCGAACATCGACAGGCTGCCGAGGTCGACGTGTTCGATGGCGGCCACCAGCGACACCACGAGAGCGGCGGCCAACATCAGGGCCCCGGCTCCGATCCAGAGACGGCCAGTGGTCTTGTGGTCACCGGAGCCCAGCGCAGCGTCGAACGACGCAAGGGAGGGACGGGACTCGTGATGATCGTGCGCGACGTCATCGGGGCGTGTATCAGTCATTGCCATGAATGGATGGACCTCGGCGGCAGTGAGCGCAGCAGGAGACGGGACGGACAGAACAACAGCATTGATCGTAGACCAAGTTCAGACGGTCAAAAGAAAGTGCGGGGGTACTGTAACCGCGCTTGGATGGGGATACGAAAGTCATGTGCCCCAACCAACCAGCTGATCGACGGCAACGGCGACGAACAACATGGTCAGGTGCGTGATCGAGAAGGCAAAGTACCGGATGGCACGCTTCTCGAGCGTGACCGGATCTTGTTCGCGGACCAGCTGGAGTGCGCCACCGGAAAAGGCTGCGCCCAGCACGACGGCGACACCGATGTAGATCCAGCCGACGTCGGCAACCGGGATCAAGGCCAGACTGGTGGCCCACACGATCAGTGAGTAGATCAGGATCTGTCGAGCAGTCGAACGATGGCCGGCGACAACGGGCATCATCGGCACCGACGCTGCGGCGTAGTCGTCCTCGTAGCGAATGGCCAAGGCCCAGAAGTGCGGTGGGGTCCAAAAGAAGACCACGGCGAACAGCACCACGGCCGGCCAACCGACCTGATTGGTGACCGCCGACCAACCGATGAGCACGGGAGCGGCCCCGGCGGCTCCCCCGATCACGATGTTCTGGGTCGAGGTGCGCTTCAGCCAGAGCGTGTAGATGAAGACGTAGAACAGACAGGCAGCCACTGCCAACACGGCGGACAGCAGGTTGACGAAGGCCCACAGCCATGCGAAGGCGAAGGCTTCCAACGCGATCGCGAACACCAAGGCCTCGGGCGGTTCGATCTCGCCGGTCACCAGCGGGCGGGATTTCGTTCGATCCATGAGGGCGTCGATGTCACGGTCGACATACATGTTGATGGCGTTGGCTCCGCCGGCCGACAGCGTGCCCCCGATCACGGTGGCGACCATCAACCACAACGACGGCAGGCCTCCTTGGGCCAGGAACATGGTCGGCACCGTACTCACGAGCAGAAGCTCGATGATGCGGGGCTTCGTGAGCGAAATGAACGCACGAGCCCGAGAGCGAGTCCCAATCGTTGTCAACACCGCTGCAGAGGGTACCTTTCAAAGGGGTGCCGGGTCCCGTCTGCACGATCTTCTTTCGCGATCTTCCCAATCGGAGAGCGGCGCAATAGCGTGATGGCCGTGGCCGTCATCGAGAAACGACGTCGAACAACGGTGAGTCCGCAGCGGTACCGATCGATAGCGATCGCTGCCAGCCTCGTGCTGGCGCTGATCATCTTCACCGGGGCTGCCGTCCGTCTGACCCAGTCCGGACTGGGCTGTGAGGACTGGCCGACCTGCAACGACAACCAGTTGGTGCCCGCAGCTTCGTTCCACGGTTGGATCGAGTTCGGCAACCGCCTCCTGTCGGGGGCCGTGGCGGCCTCGGTTGCCGCCGCAGTGTTGACCGCATATCGCCGCTCGCCGCGGCGCGCCGACCTCGTTCGTTGGGCCTGGGGTCTGGTGGCCGGTGTCCTGGGTCAGATTTTCCTGGGCGGGGCAACGGTGCTGGTCGATCTGCATCCGGCGTTCGTGGCCGCCCATTATCTGCTGTCCGCGATCCTGATGTGGAACTCACTGGTGTTGATCTCGAAGGCCTCGGGCGGACCCGGTCCGGCCGTTCCCCTGGTGCCTTCCTCCATGATCCAGCACGGTCGGGCCCTGGTGATCCTGGCGGCGACAGTGCTGGTGACGGGCACCGTAGTGACCGGCAGCGGACCTCACTCCGGCGACGCCAGGGCCGCCCGCTTCGGATTCCATCTCGACGACGTGGTGCGAATCCACAGCGTGACGGCCTGGTTCTTCGTCGCCACGACGGTCACCCTGGTGATTCGACTGGCCCCGGTCACGGGAACCGCACCGGAATGGCGCACGATCCGCCGCAATGGACAGGTGCTCTTGGCTGCCACTGTCGCCCAGGGGACGATCGGTTACTGGCAGTTCTTCACCGGAGTCCCCGCCGGACTCGTCCAGCTGCATGTCATGGGATCAGTCGCGGTGTGGTGTGCCGCTCTCTGGCTCCATCTCAGCCTGTCTCGTCGACCGGAAGAGGTTCCGGTGTCCGACGAGATCCCTACCGAACGTCTGCTCGGGTCGGAGCTGGCCGCCCGCGGCACACTTGAGTCATGTCGACAGCACCACTCCGGATGAACCCGCGGTCGATGGCACAGACTGCACCGGCCGAGGTCATGAACCCCGATGTCGAGGTCGTGACGGAGGAGGATAGGCCCTGGGTCGTGATCGTATGGAACGACCCGATCAACTTGATGCCCTATGTGGCCTACGTCTTCCAGAAGCTCTTCGGGCATTCCAAGGAGAAGGCCAACAAACTGATGCTCGACGTCCACGAGAAAGGTCGGGCCGTCGTGGCCAGTGGAACCCGGTTCGAGGCCGAGCGCGACGTCCATCGGCTGCACGAGCACGGGTTGTGGGCCACCATGGAACACGATGAGTAGATGTCGGACTCTGGCTGGTGGGAATCAACGTGGCGGCGGCTGGTGAGACGCAACGCCATGGTTCGATCGAACGGGGACGGATCGTTCGCGTTCGAGTTTCCGACGCATGTCCCGGATCTCGTCGTCCACCTCGGGGACCAACTCGACACCATCCTCGACACCGACGTACCCGATCTCAATCGGTTGTTCCCGACTGCCTATCCTCACGACCCGGAGCGAGATGCCGGCTACCAGATCCTGGCTCGGGGCGAACTGATCGACCATCGTCGCAACTCGCTCGACGTCGTGCGCGACACGGCCACCGCCCGAGTGCTGACCGAGGACCAACTGACCGCGTGGATGCACGTCGTCAACGATTTGAGGCTGGTGTTGGGAACGAGGCTCGATGTCAGCGAGGACGACGTCGATCTGGATGACGACGATCCGCTTCTGCCAGCCCTCGAGGTGTACCGCCTGCTGGGCGCCGTGCTGAGCGAGATCATCGAGGCCCTGACCGACACGCTGCCGCCACCCGGGGACCCCGACCCTTTGGACTAGCCCGAGCCGTGCGAGACCGCTGCAAAAAAGTCGGTGGCGCGTCGCCTGGGCCCTGCTAGATTGAATCGGCCTTCACGGGCTAAGAGCCAAATGTCATCGGCCCCCATCGTTCAGCGGCCTAGGACACTGCCCTTTCACGGCAGGAACACGGGTTCGAATCCCGTTGGGGGTGCTATACCGTGTGCCACGCAGGCATGCGGAAATTCAAATCTGGTCCCGTAGTGCAGTCTGGAGTGCACGCCGCCCTGTCAAGGCGGAGGTCGCGAGTTCAAATCTCGTCGGGACCGCCACAAGTCTTTCACTCACAGCTCTTGCTTGCGGTGATCGATCGTGACTCGGCTCCATCTCCGTGGTCACAGCCCGGTCGGGTAGCTCAGTTGGCAGAGCGACCGCCTGAAAAGCGGTAGGTCACCGGATCGACGCCGGTCCCGACCACAAGCAATAACCGCAGGTCAGCGCCTTCTCGGCGCTGACCTGCTGCCGATTTTGGGGGCCGGTTTTCGGGTTTGTGCCCAATATGTGCCCACAAGGATCCAGCAACTTGTTGAGCAGCCGACCGAGATCTCACTCAGCGTGGTGGCTGATCTGACGATTGCCCTGGTGTCGAAGAACTACGACACGGTGCGCAACCCTGCTTCCGAACCCGACGGCAGCGCACACGTGAGCTAGTCCGGGCCGGGTGTCATCGAGCCTGGGGTTCCAGCGCAGCCGCCAATCGCAGTGGCTGAGAGCTGCGCGGCCCAGTGATTATCGAGCACGGAATAAGGGCCG
>CALACD010000440.1 GCA_937890445.1 uncultured Acidimicrobiia bacterium
ACGCAGCAGATCGTGGCGAAGGGCGCGCACGTAACCCGCAGCCCGAACCGACTTGTCCGTTGGATCGAGCCCCCGTGTGAGGCGCTTGTTCTGAGTGGCGACACCGGTCGGACAGTGATCGGTGTGGCACTTCTGGGCTTGGATGCACCCGACGGCCAACATGGCCTCGCGTCCCACATTGATGAGGTCACACCCCATCGCCATCGCCACCAACGACTGCGTCGGGAAGCCGAGTCGTCCCGAACCAATCCACGTGACCCGTTGCTGCAGATCACGTTGGCAGAACGTCCGGTACACCTCGGCGAAGCCTGCACGGAACGGCAGCGAGACATGATCGGCGAACGCCAGAGGCGCCGCTCCGGTGCCGCCTTCGGAACCATCGATGGTGACGAAGTCCGGACCGCGACCCGATGCGGCCATGTGGTCAGCGAGCTCGTTCCAGAAGGCCTGCTCCCCCACTGCGCTCTTGATCCCCACCGGAAGCCCACTGGCCTCGGCAATGCGCTCGATGAAGTCGACCATGGTGGACACCGAGTCGAACGAGCTGTGTCGGGCCGGGCTGTTGACCGTGATCCCTACGGGAACGCCGCGAGCCGCCGCGATCTCGCCGTTCACCTTGGCCGCGGGCAGCACACCCCCGAGTCCAGGTTTGGCTCCTTGGCTGAGCTTGATCTCGATCGCCTTGACCGGTGCGGACTCCACCGACTCGAGCAGCCGGTCCAGCGAGAAACTGCCGTCGGGGTTTCTCGCACCGAAGTAGCCGGTCCCGATCTGGAGGATCAGGTCACCACCGTTCCGGTGGTAGGTACTGATGCCGCCCTCACCGGTGTTGTGCATGCAACCGGCCTGCGCCGCCCCCTTGTTGAGCGCCTCGATGGCAGGGCCAGACAACGAACCGAACGACATGGCCGAGATGTTGATCACGGACTCCGGCCGGAAGGCGCCAGGCCGGTTCCGCCACTCGCCCAGTGTCTTGGCCGAGGGAAGCGCATCGAGATCGGTGCCCGACGCCGGCATGTGAGGAAAGGTTGCCTGGCGAATCAGCGGATATTGCGGCGAATCCATGTCGCTGTCGGTGCCGAAGGCGAAATATGGGTTCTGTCCCTTGGCCGAGGCATACACCCATCGTCGTTGATCTCGGCTGAAGGGCCGTTCCTCATCGTTGTCGGTGACGATGTACTGCCGCAGTTCGGGACCGACGAACTCGAGGATGTAGCGCAGATGCCCGATGATCGGAAAGTTTCGGAGCACGGCATGCTTCGTCTGTGTCAGATCGTAGATGGCGACGATCACGAAAAAGAGGACCACGACGCCGAGGACGATGAGCCAGATCACCCTGAAAGACTACGGCATCACCTGGGGCAACGAACGGAGTCAGCGCCGAAGGCGAGAAGGATCTGCTCGGCGTCGTGCCGCAGTCGATCGACGCATCCAGCGTCGAAGATGTCACCATCGTGGGCCCGCTCCTCGACCAGCGATGCACCGGGTGTTCGACGTCGGCTCGGCCCGACTCAGTCGTCCAGAATCGTTATGGCGAACTCGGGGCAATTGTCGGCGGCAAGGCGAGCCTTGTCTTCCATCCCTTCGGGGATCGTTCCGTCCCCGGCAGCCGTGGCATACCCGTAGTCGTCGACGTCGAACAACTCAGGGGCAATCGCATAGCAACGGTTGTGGCCTTCGCACTTCTCTGAATCGACAACGATACGCATGTCGAGGATCTTACCTCCCAGCTCTTGATCGATGCTCGGGCGCCACGATGGCCCCAACTCGGCGGCTACTCTCCCGCCGGTGCGTTCCTACGTCCGCGACGGCATCATCATCGGCTTGGCGACCGGCGTGTTCGGCATCGCGTTCGGGGTACTGGGTTCGACCAACGGGCTCTCCGTGGGCCAGTCCATGGCTCTGTCGCTCCTGGTGTTCACCGGCGCATCGCAGTTCGCCGCCGTCAGCGTGATCGGCGCCGGCGGAAGCCCCATCACCGCCGTCGGCACGGCGCTGCTGTTGGGCGCCCGTAACGCCTTCTACGGCATGACGATGGCTCCCCACGTGCCAGGTTCACGGCTGAAGCGTCTGGTGGCAGCGCAGCTGACGATCGACGAGTCGACCGCACTGGCCGTCGGGCAACCATCGGCCGATGATGTCGAAGGCGCCTTCTGGGCCGGCGGCCTCAGTGTCTTCCTGTTCTGGAATCTGGGCACGCTGGCCGGTGCTCTCGGTGGGCAGGCCATCGGGGACCCGAATGCACTGGGGCTCGACGCCGCCTTCCCGGCCGGGTTCATTGCGCTCATGATGCCGGCCCTCCGGAACCGATCGGGTCGCGTCGCGGCACTGGCCGGAAGCGTCATCGCCGTGATCAGCATCCCGCTGACACGACCCGGCGTACCCATCCTCCTTGCTGCGCTCGGAGCGCTGATTGCGTTGAAGGTTGCCGGACCCCCGCCCCCCGCAGCTCCGGGGCGAGCCGGCGGTGAGGACCGACCATGACCTGGGCGACGGTGTTCTTCCTCGCCGCCGGGGCCTTCGGCCTCAAGGCGGCTGGCTTCTTCGGCATGGGCCGCCTCGGTGCCCGCCCCACGATTCGGATGCTCGGCGCGTTGTTGCCGCCGGCGCTCCTGGCTGCACTCATCACGGTGCAGACCGTGAGCGTCGACAACGACCTCGTCATCGATGCTCGACTGGCCGGCGTCGTTGCCGGCGGAGTCGCCGCCTGGCGCAAGGCCCCCTTCTGGCTCGTCGTTGCCCTCGCCGCGGTCGTGACCGGCGGCATCCGGGCCCTCTGACCGGAGTCGATCAGGCGTCCAGATAGCGGGTCACGGCAACGCCGGAACCAACGAACCCGATCAAGGCTCCCGCCGCCAGCAGGGTCATGGCCACCGGAAAGAGTTCGGTGGAATCAAGCGCGAAGCTCTCGAACAGCCTGAAATCGGTGGTGTTCAACAGATTCCGGATCACTCGGTTCAGACCGAAGACCGCCAAGGTGCTCACTCCTGCACCCACGACGCCCTGGATCATGCCTTCGAGCATGAACGGAATGCGGATGAACCAATTGGTGGCTCCGACAAGACGCATGACCTCGATCTCACGGCGACGGGCGAAGAGTGCGGTTCGGATCGAGTTGTACATCAGCAGTGCCGACGCAGCCGCCGACGCAAGGGCAGCACCCAACATGATGTTGGACGCGACTCGGGTGAAATCGTTCAACCGCTTGATGTACTCGCCGGCGTAATCGACGGCCCGAACGCCGGGAAGTCCCTCGAACTCGGCCCCCAGCGCCTGAACCACCGCAAGATCGGGTATCACCGGCACCACACGGAACGAGGTCGGCAACTGATCCGGGGCCACGGCAGCCAGGACCTCGGGAGAATCCTTCCAGAAGTCCTGGAACTCGGTGAAGGTCTCCTCGGTGTTCACGAACCGATGGTCACGCACCTGGGGCGAATCCGCCAGGGCTCGGTCGACCGCCTCGATCTGCTCCGACGCGGCATCGGGTTTGATCCAGACGATGAACTCGACGTCGTCCTTGAAGCGGGTATTGAGTCCATCGACACCTCGTTGGATGACGAGAGCGGCCCCGAGCAGCGAAAGTGACACCGCCACCGTCAGCACGGTGGCGATGGTCAACGATGGGTTGCGGACCAGGTTGTTCCCGGTCTCCTTGAAGATGTAATCGACGCGGAGTGCCATCAGTGACTACTCGTACACACCCCGAGCCTGATCGCGAACGATCACGGCGTCGGAGAGTTCGATGACACGTCGACGCATGGTGTCGACGATGCCTCGGTCATGGGTTGCCATCACCACAGTGGTGCCTGTCTTGTTGATGCGATCCAGCAGCCGCATGATGCCGATGGCGGTCTGAGGGTCGAGGTTGCCGGTCGGTTCGTCAGCCAGCAGGATCAGCGGCCGATTGACGAAGGCTCGGGCGATCGAGACCCGCTGCTGTTCACCACCCGAGAGCTGCTCGGGGTACTTGTCGACTTTGTCGCCCAAGCCAACCAGATCACAGATCGCCGGCACCTGATTCTTGATGACGTGACGAGGGCGTCCGATCACTTCGAGTGCGAAGCTGATGTTCTCGGCCACGGTCCGGTTCGGCAGCAGCTTGAAATCCTGGAAGACACAGCCGATGTTTCGGCGAAGCATCGGAACCTTCCAACTCGACAGCTTCGAGATGTCCTTGCCCGCCACGAAGATTCGGCCTTCGTCGGGGTCCTCCTGCTTGTTGAGCAGACGCAGGAAGGTCGACTTGCCGGAACCGGACGGGCCGACGAGAAAGACGAACTCGCCCTTGTCGATGTCAGCCGAAGCGTTGCGCAGGGCCACGCTGCTTCCCGGGTACTCCTTGGTCACGTTCTCGAGCTTGATCATGCTTCGACCTCCGAAGTGGTCCTCATACGCTGATCGCAGTGGCACGACGCCAACGCAACCAGGCCTCCATGAAGTCGCCGACGTCGCCGCCCAACACACCCTCGGGATTGCCGGAGGTGAGACCCGACCGCTCGTCCTTGACCTGCTGATAGGGCTGCAACACGTAGCTGCGGATCTGGCTCCCCCACTCGGTCTTGAGTGACTCGCCGGCGGCGGCGGCCAGTTCCTCCTCTCGTTTCCGTCGTTCGAGTTCGACGAGACGGATCGAGAGCATCTGAAGGCAGCGATCCTTGTTCTGATGCTGGCTGCGTTCGTTCTGGCACGACACCACGATGCCCGTCGGCAAATGGGTGATGCGCACGGCGGAGTCCGTCGTGTTGACGTGCTGGCCACCGGCCCCCGACGAACGGAACACATCGACCCGAAGATCCTTGTCGTCGATCTCGACCTGTTTGGCGGCATCGGGGATATCGGGCCACAGGCTGAAACTGGCGAAGGCGGTGTGGCGACGGGCCTGGGAATCGAATGGTGAGATGCGTACCAGACGATGCACGCCTCGTTCGGCTTGCAGCATCCCGTAGGCATGGCGTCCCCGGATGGTGAAACCGACCGTGCTCACGCCGGCCTCTGCACCTTCTTGCCACTCGGTGACTTCGAGCGAGAATCCCCGCTTGTCCGACCACCGCTTGTACATCTCGAACAGCATCTGGGCCCAGTCCTGGGCATCGGTACCACCAGCCCCGGAATGGATCTCGCACACGGCGTCACCCTCGTCGTACTCGCCAGTGAACAACGCCCGAAGCTCGAGCGCTTCGAACTCGCCCCGAAGGGTCACGATCATCTGCTCGGCCTCGGAGAGAGAGTCGTCGTCCTTCTCCTCCCTGCCCAGCTCGAACAGGGTTTCGGCGTCATCGACCTCAGCGGACAAACGGTCGTAGAGCTCGAGATCCTCCCTGACGGCGGTGTGCTCGGTCTGCACCAGACGAGCCCGTTCCCCGTCGTCCCACAAGTCGGGACGCCCCATCTCCGTTTCGAGTTGGGGCAGCCGGGAGCGCAGCTCGTCGATGCGGAGATAGTCCTCCGCCTCGTGCAGCTCGGTTCGCAGTCCTGCGATGTCGTCAGAGAGATCAGCCATGATGAACGCCAGAGGGAGGGAACGGCATCAGCCGTGACACTGTTTGAACTTCTTGCCGCTGCCACAGGGGCATGGCGCATTGCGAGGAGTCTTGTCCCAGTCGTCCTTGACGACCGTCTGCTGCCGACTCGGTGCCTCTGATGGCCCCTCACCGGGAAGCGATCCGCTGCTCGGCCCACCCGACGTGAGCGTCCGGGCATCGGCCTTGGCAGCGGAGATGTCGGTCGTACGGGCGGCAGCCCCGATGATGGGCGCGGGGCGAGGCTTCTGGAGTCGAGGACCACCCGCGGGCCGTCCGGCGTCACCCGGTGCGGACGCGTCGACCTCGGCACCGGACTCCTCGACTTCGGCAACGGTCTCGGCCGGCGTGGGTGCCGTCTGCTGCACGACCTGGACGTGCATGACGTACTTCACGAAGTCGGCCGACAGTCCCAGCATCATCTCGCTGAAGAGGTCGTAGCCCTCACGTTGCCACTCGGTGAGAGGGTCACGCTGCCCCATGGCCCGAAGGTTGATTCCCTCGCGGAGCTGATCCATCTCGGCCAGATGATCGCGCCATCGTTGATCGACCAGCTGCAGCATGATCTGCCGTTCGATCTGACGCATGATGTCCGGGGTGATCTCGGCTTCTCGCCGCTCGTAGAGTTCGAGACCTCCGGTTCGGATGGTTTCGACGAGATCGGCGGTGTTTCGGGCATCTGCCAACGACTCGATCGTCAGCGACGTCGGCCAGAACGTGGCCAACTCTGCGACCAGGCTCTCCAGGTCCCACGAGTCGTCCAGCTCCTCTGGACAATGGAGACGCACCATGGACTCCGACACCGACGCAATCGAATCCGTCGAGTCCTCACGAAGGTCGGCCTCATCCAACACCTGGAGTCGACGAGCGTAAATGACCTTGCGTTGTTCGTTGAAGACCTCGTCGTACTTGAGGACGTTCTTGCGAGTCTCGGCATTGCGCTGCTCGACCGTGGTCTGGGCCCGCTCGACCGACTTCGTCACCATCTTGGACTCGATCGGAACATCCTCGGGCAGAGCTTTGTCCATCACCCAGTTCATGGCCCCGGTGGCGAAAATGCGCATGAGGTCGTCCTCGAGCGACAGATAGAACCGACTCTCACCCGGATCACCCTGGCGACCAGCGCGGCCTCGCAGCTGATCATCGATGCGTCGACTCTCGTGCCGCTCGGTGGCGCACACGTACAGACCGCCGGCTTCACGGACCCGATCGCCCTCCTGCTCACAGATCGGGGTCCAGTAGTCGAGACGGGTTCGATAATATTCCTGACCCTCCTCCGACTGCATCTCGAATCCGTTGGCCTTGGTGTCCCGCTCGGCCAGCTTCTCGGCGTTGCCACCCAGGATGATGTCGACGCCTCGACCGGCCATGTTCGTGGCGACCGTGACTGCGGAGGGCTGCCCGGCCTGGGCCACGATGTCGGCCTCCCGGAAGTGCTGCTTGGCATTCAGCAGCTCGTGAGCGATCCCTCGGTTCGTCATCAGATTCGACAGCACCTCGGACTTCTCCACCGACGCGGTACCGACGAGCACCGGCTGTCCGTTCGCGACACGGCGTTCGATGTCGTTGATGACGGCGTCGAACTTGGACGTCTCGGTCTTGAAGATGAGGTCCGCCTCGTCGTCACGAGCGATCGGCCGGTTCGTAGGCACCTGAACGACGGCCAGCCCGTAGATCGTCTCCAGTTCGGCAGCGTCGCCCAGGGCGGTGCCGGTCATGCCGGACAGCTTGTCGTACATGCGGAAGTAGTTCTGCAACGTGACCGTGGCCAACGTCTGCTGCTCTTCCTTGATGCGCACGCCCTCCTTGGCCTCGACCGCCTGATGCAGACCGTCGGACCAACGTCGACCATCGAGCATGCGTCCGGTGAACTCGTCGACGATCTTCACCTCGTCATCGGCGACGAGATAGTCCTTGTCCCGGTGGAAGAGTTCTTTGGCTCGAAGCGCCACGCCGAGTTGATGGACCAGATCCTGCTGGATGCCGTCGTACAGGTTCTCGATGTCGAGAATCTCTTCGACTCGGTTGATGCCCTCGTCGGTGATCGCGACCTGCCGCTTCTCCTCGTCCACGTCATAGTGCTCGTCGCGTACCAGTTGCTTCACCACGTCGGCGAAGCGGTAGTAGAGGTCGGCGGCACCTCGCACCTTGCCACTGATGATCAGCGGGGTGCGGGCTTCGTCGATCAGGATCGAGTCGATCTCGTCCACGATTGCGTAGCTGTGACCTCGCTGCACCATCTCGGCCCGGCTTCGGGCCATGTTGTCCCGGAGGTAGTCGAAGCCGAACTCGTTGTTGGTGCCGTAGGTGATGTCCGACCCGTACTGGGCCCGCTTGTGGGCCGAGTCGAAGTTGCCGGGGATAACCAAACCGACGCTCAGACCGAGCCAGTTGTGAACCTGCCCCATCCACTCGGCATCCCGCGACGCCAGATAGTCGTTCACGGTGATGACGTGAACTCCGTTGCCGACCAGTCCGTTGAGATACACCGGCAGGGTCGACACCAGGGTCTTGCCTTCACCGGTCTTCATTTCCGCCACCCAACCCCAGTGCAGGGCGGCACCGCCCATCAGCTGAACGTCGTAGTGGCGCTGGCCGATCACGCGCTTGGACGCTTCTCGAACGGTGGCGAAGGACTCCACCAGGAGATTGTCGGGATCTTCCCCCCGCTCGAGACGCTGGCGGAACTCGCCGGTCTTTGCCTTGAGCGCGTCATCGCTCAGTGCCTCGTACTCGGCACTGAGGGCGTTGATCGGATCGACCACGCTCTGGATGGCCTTCAGGCGTTTTCCGTCGCCGGCCTTGAGGATCTTGTCGAAGAGTTTCATCGGGTTGCCGAGTCTACTGCCGTGCTCGCCGTCGACTGGTGCAGGGTGTGCCCAATGGCTCGCGCAACGAGGATATCGGAGGTCTCATCCGTCACGAATCCGGACCAGGCGTCACGCACCGCACTCAGCAACTCGGAGAGCGTTCGATCGAGCTCTCCGGACGATCGACCGAAGAAGGGTTCGAGTTCGTCAGCAGTTCGCCCGACGGAAAGCTGGGTCAAGAGCTCGCGGTCTCGGGACGACAGCCCGAGGCGTCCCAGACGGTCGAGCGAGTCGGCCACCTCCAGAATGGCGGCTGCGCCCCTGGCGTCGAGATGGGTGCCGCCGCCTGCGATGCGGTAGACGGCGGCCAGGCCGTGATCCAACGCTGCGTTCTTCTCGATCGAACCGGCAGCACCAGCCAACAGGCCGGGTCCGGGATCGTCCTCCGGACCGATCAGGAGCAGCACGCGCGCCTTGGGCAAACGGACGGACAACGAGGTCATGGCGTCGACCGCGTCACCGCTGGGAACCGACAAGTCGAGACAGATGACATCGGGTGGGAAGTCGGACACTACCGGTCCGAATCTTCCCGCTACATCGGCCTCGGCCAGTACCACGACGGCGGGGTCGGCTTCGAGCGCAATCATGAGGGACCTGCGATAGACCTCATGGTCTTCGGCGATGGCGACGAGGAGTTGGGACTGTTCGAGTCGAGAACCGTGCACCGGTACCCATCGGCACCGGTGCAGCGGATTTCAGCGATTCGTGGGCCGTTCGGACCGGTCGCTCTCCGACGGTGTGGGCCACAAGGCCCAGCATGAGGGCAACCGCTCGTTGTCAGTCGACGTCGATGAGCCCGATATCGCCGTCGTCACGCCGGTAGACCACGGCGGCCCGTTGCGTTTGTTCGTTGGTGAAGAGGTAGAAGTCGTGGTTCAGGAGGTCCATCTGCAACGCTGCGGCATCGGGGGCCATGACCGAGACATCGAAACTCTTGCTCTTCACGATCCGGTACACGGGCTCCGGCTCTTCAGAAAGCAGCGACTCGGGAACGAGTTCGGGTTCGAGATCGGGCCGAACCCGGCCCTGCTTTCGGTTCATCACCTTCGTCTTCAGCTTCCGAAGCTGACGCTCGAGCTTGTCCTCGGCCAAATCGACAGCCGTGAACCCGTCTGGGGCCGACACCTTGGTGCGCACATGGTGGCCGTGGCCCAGCATCGTCACCTCGCAGACTTCGCGATTCTCGACCCGGGGATTCTTCTCTTCCCAGAAGTGGATCTCGGCCCGTTCCATCCCGCCGATGACCCGTTCACACTTCGAGATCTTGTCGATGGCGTAGTTCCGAAGTTTCTCCGAAACCGTCGTATGCCGACCGCTGACCGTTACCTCCACGAAAAGCTCCGTTCGTCTGGTGTTTGGTCTCCGTCAGCATAGATCGGATCGCGTCGCCGGTGCCGGAGGGCTCACCGATGCAACACTGGCCATTGTCACCGCAGCGGCGCCTGCGCTGAGCAGCACGCTCGCGGCCTCCTGAAGCGACGCGCCGGTGGTACGCACGTCATCGACGACCAGGATCCGGCCGACGCTGCGAGTTCGGGGACGAAGTCCCGGACCGTCCAGACGCTCGGACCGACCCTTGCCGGTCTGGGGTTCGTCACCGACTCGCCGCAGCAGTGAGCGAGAAGGCACACCAAGCGTTCGGCTCACCGATCTGGCCAAGAGGCGCCCCTGATCATAGCCTCGCCGTCGGCGATGGCTTCGACTGGCGGGCACCCAAGTGACCACGTCGACCGGTTCGGTCACCTCCTGGGCCAAGGCTCGTCCGAGCGGTCGCCACAGATCACGTCGGCCGCGGTTCTTCGCCGTCAGGACGATCGCTCGAGCTGTTTCGTCGTAGACGAACACCGACCGACCGACCGCAGGCTCCAACGCAGACCAACACCGCTCACAGACGAAACGAGCGGCACGACCGCACACGGGACAGTTCCGCTCGAACAGCATCCGCAGCAGTCAACGTCGCCACCACGGTGATCACACCCCACACCTCCTTCTGGCGGTCACGGCCACCGCTGGCGACCGCGTGCGACGCCAGACGCAACGGAGCGACGCCAGAAGCAACGGAGAGACGCCAGAAGCACGGAGAACAGCGCGAGACTCGCCGAACCGATGCACCCACCAGACCCACCAAACCGTTGCACCGAGCCCGAGAGCCCACACCGGTCAACTGTCAGACCGGTCAACTGTCAGACCGGTCAGCTCAGTTGGACCGGCACCTCGCGCGGCCCTCGGACCTGTGTTCCGCCCCAACGAACCACGGCGTCCGGATCCAGATGGAAGCCGGGGAAGCGGGCCAACCAGGTCTCGATGGCGACTCGCATCTCCATTCGGGCAACGTTGGAACCAATGCAGCGATGAATACCGATCCCGAAGGCGAAATGGCGGTTCTGTTCGCGGTCGATCAATACTTCGTCGGGACGTTCGAACTTCTCGGGGTCTCGATTGCCGGACGGAAAGTTGAGCAGCACCTTGTCACCAGCATGCACCGGACAGCCACCCACCTCGGTGTCGGCGACTGCGACTCGAGCCATGGTCACCGGGGAGTAGGCCCGTAGGAACTCCTCGACCGCAGTTGGAATCAATGCCGGCTCGGCCACCAGACGACGTCGGTCCTCGGTGTGCGTGGCCAGATGCCAGAGGCTCGAACCAATTCCTGACCACGTCGTGTCGATGCCCGCCATCAACAGCAAGAAGCACGTACCGAGGATGTGCTTCTCGGTCAGCGGTCCACCGTCGAAGGTGGCCTCGGCCAGGAAGCTGATCAGATCGTCCGACGGTTCGGCACGACGGGCGGCCACATGCTCACCGAAGTAGGCCAGGATGTCCCGGGTCGCCTGACGAGCCGTCTCTGGGTCCGTTGCCGTTCCTTGGAAGATCTTCACCGCCCAATCGGTGAAGAGTGCCTCCTCTTCCTCGGGAATCCCGAGCATGTGCGCGATGACCCGCACCGGTATGTGTTGGGCGTAATCGTGGGCAGCGTCAGCCGAGGCTCGTCCGTCGAGGGCGTCGCACAACTCCTCGCAGATGGCGCGCGTCTTGTGCTCGAGTTTCTCCACCGCGGCCGGGCTGAAGAACGGCAAGAGGATTCGCCGAGCCTCCGTGTGGAACGGCGGATCCGAGGTGATGGGCGGAGCGACCAGCAGCGCCGAACCCTCCATCGGCGGAATGACGCCCACGTCACGAGAGGAGAAGGCTTCGGTGTCGTAGGCGACGGCGGCCACGTCGTCATAACGCGTTGGCAAGAACGCGCCACCCCGCAGCTCGGTATGAGCTACGGGGCAGCGTTGACGAAGGTCGTCCCAGATCGGGTAGGGATCGGTCTCGTAGTCCGGGTCACCGATATCGAAGTCCGTGGCCCAATCTCGTGCTGGCTCGTGGGTCATGGGAGAACACTAGAACGAGTTCGATCAGTAGCGATAATGGTCGGGCTTGTAGGGCCCGTCGACCGGGACGCCGATGTAGTCGGCCTGTTCTTGTGACAACGTGGTCAGCTTGACACCCAAGGCGTCGAGATGCAGTCGGGCGACCTTCTCGTCGAGGAGCTTCGGCAACGTCGTAAGACTGATGCCATAGCTCTCGGCGTGCTTGTGCAGTTCGATCTGGGCCAACACCTGGTTGGTGAAGCTGGCCGACATGACGAAGCTCGGATGGCCGGTGGCGTTGCCGAGGTTCAGCAGACGACCCTCGCTGAGCACGATGATCGACTTGCCGTCGGGCCAGCGGAACTCGTCGACCTGAGGCTTGATGTTGATGCGCTGGATGTCGCTCTGGCGATAGAGACCGGCCATGTCGATCTCGTTGTCGAAGTGGCCGATGTTGCCGACGATCGCCCCCTGCTTCATGCGACCCATCATCTCGGCCGAGATGATGTCCTTGTTGCCGGTGGAGGTGATGAAGATGTCCGCGGTCTCGAGCACCCGGTCGACCGTGGTGACTTCGTAGCCGTCCATCGCTGCCTGCAGGGCGCAGATCGGATCGATCTCGGCGATCTGGACCCGAGCCCCCTGACCCCGGAGCGCCTCGGCGCAACCCTTGCCCACATCGCCGTAGCCCAGGACCATGGCCGTCTTGCCACCGATCATGACGTCGGTGCCGCGGTTGATGCCGTCGAGCAGGCTGTGGCGGGTGCCGTACTTGTTGTCGAACTTCGACTTGGTCACCGAATCGTTCACGTTGATGGCCGGGAACTTGAGGATGCCGGCATCCAACATCTCCTGGAGACGGTGCACCCCGGTCGTCGTCTCCTCCGAGACGCCCCGAACATTGGCCGCCATGCGGGTGAACATGG
>CALACD010000441.1 GCA_937890445.1 uncultured Acidimicrobiia bacterium
ACGGCACCATCACCATCACCGTCGACCCCGTCAACGACCCACCCACCGCCACCGACGACGACCTCTCGGTGACCCAGGGTGGCTCGGCCACCACGATCGACCTCCGATCCAACGACACCGACATCGACTCGCCGACGCTCACCATTGTCTCGACCACCCCCGGAGGCGAAGGCACGACGGTCTACAACGGCAACGGAACCGTCACCTACACCCACAACGGGTCGGCAACCCTGACCGACAGTTTCACCTACACCCTGGCCGACGACGGTGGTCTCCAGGACACGGCCACCGTCATCGTCACCATCACGCCGGCCGAGGATTTCGACGGTGTTCCGGCCGGATCCGACAACTGCCCCTTCGTGTTCAATCCTGATCAGCGCGACACCGACGGCGACGGGATCGGCGACGCCTGCGACGCATCGTCCACCGTCTCTTCGCTCGGCACCTTCACCGATCCCGGCCTCACCCTCGGCTCCGACAACGCCTTCGATGTTGCGGTCGGGGACTTCGACGGTGATGGCGACCTCGATGCCGCGTTGGCGACGACGGGTTCGGTGGACTCCATCTGGATGAACGACGGCAGTGGCGCCATGACCAACTCGGCCAACCTCCCGGGCACCTCCGACAGCTATGCCGCCGCCGTTGGCGACATCGACGGTGATGGCGATGACGACCTCGCCTTCGCGGTCCTGGGCGGCCCCGACACCGTCTGGCTGAATGACGGAAACGGATCGTTCTCCAATTCGGGGCAATCCCTGGGCAACAGCGACAGCGAGGACCTGGCGTTCGGAGACGTCGACGGCGACGGCGACCTCGATCTCGTCGTGGCCGTACCCGGCGGGCCCAACAGACTGTGGTTGAACAACGGCAGCGGCACGTTCGCGAATTCGGGACAGGCCCTGGGCTCGGCCAACGCCTCGGGCATCACCCTCGGCGACCTCGACGGAGATCGAGACCTCGATCTCGTCGTCACCAACGACAACGACCCCGACACCGTCTGGTTCAACAATGGCTCAGGAGTCTTCACCGACTCCGGTCAGAGTCTGGGCATCGGCCGGAGTCACGCCTCGGTCGTTGTCGACCTCGACGGAGACGGCGATCTCGACGTTGCCATCGCCGGTGACAACCAGGGCGACACCGTGTGGCTCAACGACGGAGCCGGCACCTTCGTCGACAGTGGCGCCATCCTCGGCCTCAACCACAGCAGAGATGTCGCAGCCGGCGACATCGACGGTGACGGCGACATCGACCTGGTGTTCGGCGACCACAACGGACCGAGTTCGGTGTGGCGCAACGACGGCTCGGCCACCTTCGTCTCGACCGGCGAGACGATCGGGACCGACAAGACCGAAGGCATTGCGCTGGCCGACATGAACGGCGATGGCAAGCTCGACATCATCACGGCCAATGACGGCAGGCCGAGCCAGATCTGGTTGAATGACTGATCCGGGCCGGACCCCCTGACCCCGGGTGCCCTCAGGGCTCGATGACGGCGAAGTTGGACCGGAACGTCTCCAAGTTGCCGAACACCGTGTGGAGTGCTTGCCGATCGCCGTCGAGATCGATGGCGCCGGCATCGATCGCCTCGGCGAAGGTGGTGACGCCGGCCATGATCTCGCCCAACAGGCGTTTGGTCATCGCGACCGTCACGTCGGCGTCAGGGTCGTGGCGACCTGCGGTGTAGTGCAGGGCCCGATTCTCCAACCCCATCGTCCACTCGGTCGGCCCGGCCTCGACATCGACGAACCGCCAGTTGATGGTCGCCGTCCGGTCGGCCAGGTTCTCGGATTGGAGCCGGATTCCGACGGAGTCGAAGATCTGGTCGACGGTGAGTGCGTGCACCAGGTTGCGACGTCGTGTCTCCCGGGGTTCCGGCGAACCCAGGCGCAGCTCCTGGGCGCCGGTGAGGTACGCGTTGCGGAACGTCGAGGACTCCGTCTGATAGCCCAGTTGCTCGAGAGCATCGGCCTGCAGAGACCGGGCGGCGGCGTTCTCTGGTTGGGCGAAGACCAGATGATTGACCAGCTCGGCCACCCAGCGATAGTCCCCGTCGTCATAGGCGACTCGGGCCTTGGCCAACAGGGCCTCGGCTCCGCCCGCAAGCTCGACGTAGCGGCGGCCGGCCTCGACCGGTGGGTGCGGGTGGAGGCGGGCCGGATTGCCGTCGTACCAACTCAGGTACCGCTGATAGACCGCCTTCACGTTGTGCACGATCGAGCCGTAGTAACCCCGGGTGTGACCTTTGGACAGGAATTCCGGGGGCAACTCCAGGTCCTCGGCGATCTCGAGGGCAGTCCAGCCTCGGTTGGCCCTCCGCATGGTCTGATCATGGAGGAAGCGATACAAGTCTCGCTGTCGACGCAGGAACCGGCGAACGTCGTCATTGCCCCATCGCGGCCAGTGGTGGCTGGCGAACATCAGCTCGGTGTCGGTTCCGAACAGTTCGAGGGCCTCGTGGATGTACTTCGACCACGCCAGCGAGTCCCGCACCTGGGCTCCCCGGATCGGCACCAGGTTGTGCATGGTGTGGCAGCAGTTCTCGGCCATGCACAGCCATCCCTGATCGGGGAAGAAGAAGTTCATCTCGGCCGGCGCCTCGGCCTCGGGTGTGTTCTGGAACACGACGCGCAGACCATCGACCGTCAGTTCCTCACCGGTGAACGTGATGGTCTCGGTCGGTGCGATCAGTCCGGAGGGAGCCGTCGGAATGGCCTGACCCAAGCCGCTGTCGACATGACCTCGGGGTCCGGCCGGGAGGTTCGGTCCGAACTGGTAGGCGGCCCGACGGGCCATGGCCGGACCGGCGATCACGTTCTCGCTGACCGCTTCTCGCAGGAAACCATCGGGCGCGATCACCCGGACGTCACCCCGGTCGACCGCCTGCTGATCGATCACTCCCTCGACGCCGCCGAAGTGGTCGGCATGACTGTGGGTGTAGATGACGGCAGTGACCCGGCGAGACCCCAACGTCTGATTGGCCAGTTCGAGACAGGCCGCAGCCGTGGCCGCGGTGGTGAGCGGATCGATGACGACCCAACCCTCGGTGCCCCGCACGAAGGTGATGTTCGAGATGTCGTACCCACGCGCCTGCCACAGCCCGTCGGCCACCTCGAACAACCCGTGGTTGGCGTTCAGGCGGGCATTGCGCCACATGCTCGGATTGACCGTGTCCGGTGCGTGGGCCGATGCCCGGAGGAAGTCGTAACCATTGATGTCGAAGGCGATGCCGTGCTCGTGTTCGATGCGGCCCGTGGCATGGGTGGCGATCAGGCCCCGCGTGGCCCGTTCCGCATCGGCGTCGTCCAGGTCCAGCCCGGCGGCAACTGTTCGATGCACGGCGGCGGTGTGCTCGGTCGGCCCCTTCGGACCGTCGGCCGAGCCCGACGCGTCGTCCGCCATCAGCGCGGCCCCTGGCCGTCGTCGACCTTGATCACCGTGCCGGTCACGAACTCCGAGGCCGGCGAGCACAGATACAGAAGGGTGCTGTCGAGCTGGGCCGGGTCGCCCAGTCGCTTGCGGGGAAAGTGCTGGGGGAAGTCGCCGAGACGTTCCAGCATCCCGTCCATCATCTCCGACGAGAAGGCGCCGGGGGCGATCCCGTTCACGTTGATCCCGAACTTGACCCATTCGACGGCCAAGGCCTCGGTCATGCGATTGATTCCGGCCTTGGTGATCGAATAGAGGGCTGCTCCCTCACCGCTGTACTGGAACGCCCCCATGGAGGAGATGTTGACCATCCGGCCCGGCAGCTTGGCCTCGATCAATCGGCGAGCCACCTCGGCCGACAGGATGTAGGGACCTCGCAGATTGGTGTCGAGTACCGCATCGATGAGTTCGACCGACATCCGAGTCGCTCGTTGGGCATCAGGGATTCCGGCATTGTTGACCAGGATCTGCACCGTGCCGAAGGCGGCTTCGGCACGGTCCAACATCGAGACCAACTGGCCGGCGTCGGTCACATCCACCTGCACCGGTACGCAGCTGCCTCCATCGGCCGTGATCTCGGCCGCCAGCGCCTCCAGCCGGTCGAAACGTCGTCCGGTGACCACGACGTCGGCGCCGGCCTTGGCCAACACCTTGGCGAATCGGCGACCGAGACCCGACGTCGTTCCCGTGACCAGGGCGACCTGCCCCGACAGGTCCGTCGAATTGTTGGGAAGCGGGAACATCTCTGGAACATCGGACATGCATCCCGTTCTAGCCCAGCAGCCCGATGACGACCTAGTGTCCGTCACCATGGGACCAGAGATCCGACCGTTCACCATCGACGTCAGCGACGACGTGCTCACCGACCTCCGGCAACGGCTGGACAGCACTCGGTGGCCCGAGGCCGAGCTGGTCGACGACTGGTCACAGGGCATCCCGTTGGCCTACGTCCAGGAGGTCTGTGGCTACTGGGCCGACGGCTACGACTGGCGGGCACGCGAGGCTCTGCTCAATCGGTTCGACCAGTTCGTCACCGAGATCGACGGGCTCGACCTCCACTTCGTACACGCCCGCTCACCCCACGAGAACGCGATGCCGCTGCTGATCACCCACGGCTGGCCAGGGTCGATCGTCGAATTCCACAAGGTCATCGAGCCCCTGGTCGACCCGACGGCCCATGGTGGCAACGCCGAGGATGCCTTCCACGTGATCGCTCCGTCACTTCCGGGTTTCGGATTCTCGGCCAAGCCGACCGACACGGGCTGGGGCGTCGACAAGATCGCGACGGTGTTCGCCGAACTGATGCAACGCCTCGGCTACGACCGCTACGTGGCCCAGGGCGGCGACTGGGGGTCGGCCGTCACGACAGCCATCGGTGCCCTCGACCCCGCCCATTGCGCGGCCATCCACGTGACCCTGGCCATGGGTGCCCGCCCGATCGTCGACGGTGATCCCACACCACAGGAGCAACGGGCGCTCGACGGTCTGAGCTACTACCAGAAGTGGGACTCGGGGTACTCCACCCAGCAGGCCACTCGGCCTCAGACACTGGGCTACGGCTTGGTCGATTCGCCCAGTGGCCAAGCGGCCTGGATCCTCGAGAAGTTCTGGGCCTGGACCGACTGCGATGGCCACCCCGAGAACGTCCTGACCCGGGACGAACTGCTCGACAACGTGATGCTGTACTGGATCAACGGCAACGGGGCTTCCTCGGGCCGGCTCTACTGGGAGAGCTTCCGTCGGGGCACTCGGCACGAGGTCTCGATCCCATCGGGATTCGCCGTGTTCCCCAAGGAGATCGTCCCGCCGGTGAGGGCCTGGGTCGAGAAGTCCTTCACCGACATCCGCCATTGGAGCAAGTTCGACAAGGGCGGACACTTCGCTGCCTTCGAAGTGCCCGAGACCTTCGTGACCGAGGTCCGCTCCATGTTCCGGCCCTATCGATGACCGTGAGAGGCCGATGACAGCCCCTCGCGCCCTCGACATCCGGGACGTCTCGTGAGATCCCTCGTCACCGCCAAGTCGCCAACGACCACGGTTTCGCGGTCGGGTCCCGGACGAAACGACGACGGCTCGTTCGGCGACATGAGCACCATCGATGGGCCACGGGGTTGGCTCACCGTCGTGGCCGCCTTCATCAGCCTCTACACCGTGTTCGGCGTTGCCTACAGCTTCAGTGGATTCTTCGGATCGATGGCAGACGAGTTCGGCATCGAGCGCAGCGCCACCGCATTCTTCTTCGCGCTGACCACCTTCTTCTACTTCGGTCTCGGCATCGTCACGGGGCGTGTCGCCGACCGGATCGGCCCGCGCCCCGTGTTGCTCTTCGGAACCGGTGCCATGGTGGTAGGGCTCCTGGCCACCAGTCAGGTGACCAATCTCTACGTCGGCTACGCGACCTACAGTCTCGGGGTCGGGATCGCGGTTGCGTGCGGATACGTGCCGATGGTTGCTGCCGTGGGTGGCTGGTTCCTGAAGAAGCGGGCGACGGCACTCGGTCTGGCCGTTGCCGGCATCGGTGTCGGCACCCTGGTCAATGCACCGTTTGCGGAATGGCTCATCGACCGTTACGGCTGGCGGCAGACCTACCAGATCATGGCCGTGGGCGCAGGTGCGCTGATGTTGCTGTCGGCCGCGTTGATACGACGACCACCGACGGTGTCCGCAGCCGACACCCCACCACTACGATCGCTCATCTCGGGCTCTCCGGCGTTCTGGCTGTTGTATGCCTCGATGATGGTCATGTCCTTCCCTCTCTTCATGCCATTCGTCTTCATGTCCGACTATCTGGCGCAGGAGGGGTCGACGGGATCAGCGGGCTTCCTGCTCGGCCTCATCGGCTTGTCGTCGGTCCTGGGCCGGCTCGGACTGGGATCGTTGGCGTCAAGGGTGCCGGTCATGAAGCTCTATCAAGGCTCGATCCTCGTCTTGGCGCTCAGTTTCCTGATCTGGTTCGCGGCCGGATCGAGCTACGGCACCCTCCTCGGCTTCGCCGTCGTCATGGGCATCTCCTACGGTGGTTTCATCGCACTTGCACCGGCCGTCGTCGCCGAGACGTTCGGTCCCGTCGGACTCGGTGGCGTGCTGGGCGCTCTCTACACCGCGGCCGGCTTCGGCGGTCTGGTCGGGCCACCCACCATGGGCTTCTTCATCGACCAGGTCGGCTACCGGTCGACCGTCCTCATCGCCCTCGGGCTCGGAATGGTGGCCGCGGTCACCCTCATGCCGTTGAACCGACGCCCCCGGGCTGCGTGACCGCGTCGTTCATGGAGCTGCCGCGCCCTCTCGCCTTCGCGCTGTCCGGCGGCGGATCCTATGGCGCGGTCCAGGTCGGCATGTTGCGTGCGCTCCGGGAAGCTGACATCGATCCCGACATCGTGGTCGGGACGTCGGTTGGCGCGCTCAATGGTGCGGTGTTGGCCTCCCGGCCCAGTGGACAGGCCGTCGACGCTCTGGAGGAAATCTGGGACGCCATCGACCGCAAGACGGTGTTCGGCGGTGGCTTTCTCCGCACGGCTCTCCGCGTCGCCCGCCACCGAACCTCGGCGCTGGACCCGAGCCGTCTGGCTGATCTCATCGATCACCATGTGCCGGTCGAGACGATCGAGGACATGTTGTTGTCCTTCGGTGCCGTCGCCACCGTCGCCCTCACCGGAGAACCATTGCTGCTGCGCCATGGCCGACTACGACCGGCGCTCCTGGCCAGTTCGGCCATTCCCGGTGTGTTCCCCGCCATCGACCACGACCATCGGCAACTGGTGGACGGCGGCATATCGGCCAACCTTCCGATTCGCCAGGCCTTCGCCATGGGTGCGGCG
>CALACD010000442.1 GCA_937890445.1 uncultured Acidimicrobiia bacterium
TGCTGATAGTCGGTGAAGGCCTGTTGCACCTCGGCCTGGGTGTTCATGACGAACGGCCCGTACTGAGCAACGGGCTCGCCGATGGGGCGACCCTGCAACAGCATGCAGTCGATGCCGCCGTCTCCTGCGGTGAGGACCAGGTCGGACTGGGCATCGATGAGCGCGCCGGTGCCGGCCACGATCAGCGCCGGCTCGTTGGTCTCCGAGATCGTGGAACCGATGGACAGGCTCGAACCCTCGAAGGCGTACAACATCCGCTCGGTGTCGGCTCCGGCCGCCCGGGGCAAGGTCCAGGTGGCGTTCGCTTCCAACCGGAGATGCCAGATGGCGACATCGGCATCCTCCCGGGCAGCCCAGGAGTCGGGAGGTGGGCTGGCCGGAACGCAGTCCTCGAGTCGACCGGCGATCACCGTGACTTCGCAGGTGCGGCCCTCGGCGTCCTTGGCGAGGTGTCGTGGCGTGTGGTCATCCCACAGCATGGTGAAGTAGGGGTCGACCATCTTGTCGGAGGCAGGAAGGTTCAGCCAGATCTGGAACAGCTCGAGAGGATTCGACCGCTCGCGGTCGAGCAACGGGAACATCTCGGCGTGCTGCACTCCGCCGCCTGCGGTCATCCACTGGGTGTCACCCCGACCGAAGCGAGCGGTCGCTCCGAGCGAGTCGGCATGGTCGATGATTCCCTGGCGCACGTAGGTGACGGTCTCGAATCCCCGGTGTGGGTGCTGCGGAAAGCCGGGCACGTCACTGCCGTGGTACATGCTCCACCCATCCTTGCCCGAGAAGTCCTGGCCGATCCTGCGACCCTTCAGTGAGCTGTCCGGACCCAGGGCGCCGTTACCCCGGGGGTAGGCGTCGTCGTGATGGGCGACGAACAGGAACGGGTCGATGGTCGGCCACTGCGGACCGAGAGGGAACGTCTGACGCACTAGGTCATTCATATTTGAAGTATATGAGTTGTGAAGAGGGACGTACGCCGCGAGGCTGTCGGCGTGACAACTGACCAACCCAATCCGAATCCGACCACCCTGGCCATCATCACTGGCGCGTCTCGCGGCATCGGTGCCGGTATTGCGGCAGCCGCTGCGGGTGATGGGGCCCTGGTGGCAGCCTGCAATCGATCGGCGTCCGATCTCGCCGATCATCTCACCGCCGACCTCGGGGATCCTGCAGCGTGGCCCGTGTTCGCCGAGTGGCTCGACGAGTTGGTCGACGCACGACAACCGGACCGCATCGTCTTCGTGCACAATGCGGCAACGTTGACGCCGATCGGCTTTGCGGGCGAGGTCGATCCGGCCGGCTATCGAACGAATGTCCTGCTCAACAGCGCGGCGCCCCAGGTGCTGGGTGATGCTGCCATTCGGACCGCTCGCCGCACCAACACCCCCATGGTGCTCGTCCAACTCTCCTCAGGAGCTGGGAAGAACCCGTACCCCGGGTGGACCAGCTACTGCGCGTCGAAGGCGGCTGTCGACATGTGGGTGCGCTCCGTCGGAGTCGAACAGGCCGAGCGTCAGGAACTGGTCCGAGCCCTGGCCATCAGTCCAGGAGTGGTGGCAACGGAGATGCAAGCCGAGATACGCAGCAGCGACGAAGAGGCGTTCCCGAACGTCGAGCGTTTTCGCGGCATGCACGACGAAGGCGCTCTGGCCGAGCCGGGCGAGGTCGGCGCCAAGATCTGGGCCATCGCCAACTCGACCAGCTGGGAGAACGGCACCGTCGGGGACCTCTCCCTGCTCGACTGACGAACCCACGCTGACGACCCTCTGGGTACAGGACCCCTCTGGTCAGCCGTTGAGCTGTTGGAGCAGGTTCCAGTCAGGGTTGCCCCCGCCGGCCGGGTTCAGGGGAATGACGACCACCCGGTCGGCGCCCGCTGCCTGTTGTTCGACCAACCGGCGTCGAATGTCGTCGATCGATCCCCAGGCAACGATGGCATCGACCAGTCGGTCGCTGCCCCCGTTGGCGAAGTCAGCGTCGTCGAAGCCGAGGGTTCGCCAGGCTCGGTGGTAGTAGTCGAGACCGGTGTAGTAGCCGATGGCCTTGCGGGCCAGGCTGCGTGCCTGGTCGGAGTCCTCACACAACAGACACATCGTCATCGGCGTCACGAGGGTGTCGGTCCCGACTCCGTCGCGGGTCCGGGCCGTGTGCTCGGTGTTCATCAGGTAGGTGAACACACCGTCGGCGTTGGCGGCTGCTGCTTCGAGCATCTTGGGTCCGTGCGCTGCCACATGGATCGGATAGTGGGTCGGCGGGAGTGTCAGCTTCGTTGCGCCGATGGTCTCGAGGTAGGTGGTGAGGCGGGGGACCGGGGCCGTCCATCCATGCCCTCGGGACTCGTTGAGGCCACGGTTCGACACGCCCAGCCCCAACTCGAATCGCTCGCCGCTGAGTTCGGCCAAGGTGGCCGAGGCAGCGGCTGCAGCCACGGCGTCGCGGGCGTAGATGTTGGCGATGGCGGTGCCGACCTTGAGCGTCGACGTGTTGGCCAACAGGCTGCCGGCAGCAGCGAAGGGCTCTCGGCCGAAGAGCTCGGCCAACCAGACCGAGTCGATACCAGCGGCCTCCAATCGTTGGGCGTAGTCGATGAACTCGGGCCCCTTCATGCGATCGGTGTTGAACAACACGCCGATGGCCGGGCCGCTGGATGAGGAGGTCATCGTCAGGTTCTATCGCTCTTCCTGGCGAAGTCGCCACACCGATATCGTCGTGGCCCATGGCGAGCGTTCGGTCATGGACGGGGTGGCGGAAGGCGAGGGTTGCGCTGGTGGCGACCTTGGCGTCGACGAGCGCGGTCGCTGGTGGCCCGGTGTCGGCTGCCAACGTGGTCGAGGACCCCATCCTCTCGAGCACGCTCCGTGTGGAGCTGCGCCAGTTCGCCATCTTGCCCGATGCGCTCTCGGGGTCCGCGCCGCGGATCAACAGCATGGCCAGCACGGGTGATCGGCTGTTCGCGGTCACCGAGGTCGACGGCATCGTCTACGAACTCGATGGTGATCCGCGATCTCCGTCCCTGGCAGCGGTTTCGGTGTTCTTCGACGCGGGGGCGGCCATTCGGGCCGCGACCGGGCGATCGCTCGACACATCCAACGCAGCTCACGGCGGCCTGAGGTCGCTGGCCTTCCATCCGGGGTTTGCGACCAACGGCTTGTTGTACGTGTCGGCCATGGAGACTCGTCCGTCGTCGTCGGCCGGCCATCACTATCTGAGCGACGCCAATGTCGGCGTAGCCGCCGACAGTGTGGTGATCGAGTTCCAGGCCGACCCGGTCACCGGTGTCGTCGACCCCCTGTCGTATCGGGAGGTGTTCCGTGTCGGCATCCCGGCCTACGACCACCCCATCAAGCAGATTTCGTTCAACCCGTTCGCTCGGCTCGGCGACGAGGACTTCGGCCTGCTCTACATCGGTCACGGTGATGGCAGCGTGTTCTCGACCGAGACCGGTACCGGGCAGGCCAACGATGCTCTGGGAAAGATCCTGCGCCTGGACCCACGGCAGGGGCCGACCCTGCCGTACCGGATCCCGGCGACGAATCCCTTCGTCGGTGATCCCACCATGCTCGACGTCGTCTTTTCGTTGGGTCACCGAAATCCCCACACGCTCTCGTTCGCCCAGGTTGCCGACGGGCGTCTCGGAGGTGGCGCCACCTTGGTGGTCGGGGAACCGGGCCGGGACAACGTCGAGGAGATCAACGAGATCGAGTCGGGCGCGAACTATGGCTGGCCCCTGCGAGAAGGGTCGTTCGTGCATCTGTCGGCCGGAGTGGTCAGTGGTGTGGCCGAGCTTCCTCCCGACGAGGTGTTGCAGGGGTTCACCTATCCGTCGGCCCAGTACGGGCACGAGGGCGAGGTGGGTGCCACGATCACGGGTGAGGCGGTCGCCGGTGGCTACACGGTGGCCAATGGCTCGGAGCTGAGCGGTCAGTACTTCTACGCCGACTTCGCCGTGTTCGGCTGGCTGTTGCACACTCCCATCGACGAACTGGCGGGGGCGATCACGCGGCTGGAGCCCGGCACCGAGCGCGATGACCCCGACGATCTGCGCTCGGCCACGGTGCAACGGGTGGACCTGATCGACTTCGACCACGACAACAACTCGTCCACCTCGCCGCGGGTGCGTTCTTCGTTGCGCTCGCTGTTCGCAGACACTCCCGGCTACGAGACCAACCGGGCCGATGTTCGATTCGGGCAGGGACCCGAAGGTGAGTTGTACATCACGTCCAAGCGCAACAACACCGTGTACCTGGTCACCAATTCGGTGCCACCGATCCCGGGGTGTGGCGCCATCGATGATGCCGCCGACCTCGGCGAGTTGCAGGAGGCCTGTAGCTACGCGGCGGCCGATGCCGAAGTGCTGCGGCTGTATCGGGCCTTCTTCGACCGGGAACCAGAGATCGGCGGGGCCCGCTACTGGATGGGGCGGCGTCGAGAGGGCACGACGTTCGACGGCATCGCCC
>CALACD010000443.1 GCA_937890445.1 uncultured Acidimicrobiia bacterium
GACACTCCTATGCGCCGATCTCTCCGCCTTTCGGGCATTCTCACCGCGATGGTTGCCGTGCTCACGGCCACCATCAGCCCCGTCGGGGCTGACGCATCCTTGGCGCGCCCGGCTTCGGTTCGACTCGCCGCAGCGTTCCAGACGCCCGACTTCGCAATCACGCAGTATGACGTCACGCTGTCGGATGCCGGTGGCGGCGCCTTTGCAGCACCGCCGAACCTCGGGGGAGCAGGACTCGCCTCGGAGCTGGTCGGAGGCCGGAGCCTGGCTCCCCGCGCCGGCCTCGAGCTCGATGGCCGGTCAGAGATGCTGATCGTGGATCCCGGTCACGAGGCGACCCTGGCATTCCGAAGCCAGACGGCGGGACGATGGAGCGACTGGCTCACGCTCGAAACGCCCCTCGACGAAGCGCCCGACGGACTCCCCGGCGAGGAAGGCTCGTTGAAGCCCTCGACGGCCATCGGTCCGATCTGGATCGGCGAGGGTGCCGAGCGGGTCGAGTTCGTCGGCCTCGAGGGAAACGTCGAGCGAGTGTCGGTCGAGGCGCTGGCTTCGCTCGACCTCGACAACGCCGGACCGCCCGTCGGCGCTGCCCTGCCGGGCCAGCCGACCATTCAACCCCGGTCGGCCTGGGCCACCAAGGGCTTCGCCACCCAGAACGAGGGCTGTGAGGACGGTCCTCAACCGGCCACCAACATCCGGGCCGCCATCGTTCATCACACCGTGACGGGCAACGACTACGCGATCGGTGCTGTGGATGACATGCTGCGAGCCATCTATCGGCTCCATGTCGACATCAACGGCTGGTGCGACATTGCCTACAACTTCGTCGTGGATCGGTTCGGCAACATCTGGCAGGCTCGCAGCGGCGACCTCGAAGCGCCCATCATCGGTGGACACGCGAGAGGCTTCAACACCTGGACCGTTGGCATCGCCCTGTTGGGCCAACACCAGCCCGGCGCCAGCCCGGCGGCTGCGGTGCCGACGTCTGCGGCCATGGGCGCGGTACAGGCCCTGATCGGCTGGAAGCTGGGTCTTCACGGGGTCGACCCCAGTGGCACGACGTGGTTGAGGAACCGGGCGAGTTCGGGGGTCATGAAGTTCCCGTCCGATGCCTGGGTCGAGGTGCCGACCATCATCGGGCACCGTGACGTGGGTGTCACCTCGTGTCCCGGCAGCAACACCACGCCGTTGCTTGCCGGCATACGCGCCGCCCTTCGGGCGGGGCGGGTCGGCCAGCCTCCGTACAGCTTCGTCGCTCACGAGCCCTACGAACACGGCCCGGGTTTCGTCACCTTGGATGCCGTTGGCGGCCTGCGGCCGGCAGGTTCTGCCAACCAACCGTTGGGTGAGCTGGTGCCGTCCGGTACCACCGCCATTGCCGTCGATGGGAGGCCGAGTGGCGGGTATGTCCTGACGTCGGCTTCGATGCTCATCGACTATGGGGCAGCCCCGACCGTGTCGGGGGCCCCATCGGGAGCCACACCGGCTCGCGATCTCGTGGTGACCAGTTCGGGTCGGTCGGGCTGGGTCCTCGACGCCAACGGCGGGCTACACGCGTTCGGTGGGGCACCACCGCGGAGCGGCGCTGTCGTTCCGGGCTCGGCGGTCGCACTGGAACTCGATGACGATGGTCGAGGCTACATCGTCATGACCTCCGGGCAGTTGGTCGCAGTGGGCGGGGCACCGAATGCCTCGCTGACGGCGCCGCTGCCGGGAACGGCCGTCGCCGTGGCCGTCCGCGGCGACGGCGCCTCTGGATGGGTACTCGATGCGGCCGGCAGCCTTCATCGGTTCGGCGACGCACCTGACTGGCAGCCATCGAGGAAGGTGACAGGGGCTCGAGCGGTGCTCGTCGGCGACAACGACCGTGGTGGTTGGGTGCTCGATTCCGAAGGTCGCCTCACCCCATTCGGTACCGAACGTCGGGTGCTCCCGGTGTCGACGACGGTCGGTGTTCCCACTGCGGTCGATGGCGCCCTGGTCGACTGGATACGAGACGATCGCTCCGATCTCGTCCGGTTCGCGACCGCTATCACCGAGCTCTTCCTCGGTGCACCGCCGACTCCGGACGAGGCCGATTGGATCGGGGTGCGGAGCGTATGGGAGAGCCGGTCTGCGGTCGCCGGAGACCTGGCCCGATCCGATGCCTGGGCCGGACGGATCATCGATCAGATGTACAACGATGTGTTGGGCAGGCCGGCCGATGCTGCCGGTCGGGCCTATTGGCTGGACCGCATTCGTCGGGGTCTGCGGACCCAGGACCTGGGAGCGAACTTCTATGCATCGCCCGAGTACGTGGCCAGTGGCGGCGATGCAGCCGGCTACGTCCGTCTTCTCTATCGGGCTCTCCTGGGTCGCGAAGCCGACAACGCCGGGTTGGCCTACTGGGTGGAGCAGCTGACCACCCGCGGTGCTCGCCCCGGTGACATCACCCTCGGCTTCTACCAGTCTCCCGAATCGCGCAACGGACGGGTCGCCGACCTGTACCAACGGGTGCTTCGTCGGGCACCCGAAGAGGCGGGACTGGCCTTCTGGTCGATGCAGTTGCAGCGAGTGGATGACATTGCACTGGCCATCGAATTGTCGTCCTCGGTCGAGTACTACACCTTGGTCACCTCCTAGGCCGCTGTCATGTCCTATTCTTTCGTGCTCATGTCGGTAAGAACCCGCCTCATCGCCTTGGCTCTGGTGCTCGTCGCTTCCGTGGTCGCGCCATCAGCGGTCCAGGCTCAGACCGATCGTGAATACGTCGAGGTCACGGGGCGAGGTTGGGGCCACGGCCGGGGACTGGGCCAGTACGGGGCCCAGGGATACGCCCAGGACGACGGCTGGACGTCGGCCCAGATCCTCGACCATTTCTACGGTGGCACGGTTGCGGGTCCGGCATCGGCGGGGCCCGTCGATCCGGCCGCGGTTCGGGTCGAGATCCGCAGCCAGCGGGGTGCGGGGATGCGGGTCAACGTGGCCAACGGCATTCTGGCCATCCGAGATCTCAACGGCGTCGATCTGGCGCTGATCTCGGCCGGCGTGACGGTGCGCTTGTCGGTCAATGGCGCCGGTGTACGACTCGAGACCGCGTCGTCGTGCGACGGACCCTTCAGCGAGGTCTTCGGCGGCGGGCCGGCAACGGTCGATGTGGTCGCCTTGAGCGGAGGCGGCGAAGACCCCAACAATCTGTTGCGGTTGTGTCATGAGGACGGGTCCAGCACGTGGTACGACGGTGCGCTCCGGTTCGTCAACAACGGTGGTGCGGCCCGCACGGTCAACGTGACGTCCATCGAGTCCTACCTGCGGGGCGTCCTACCGGCCGAGGTTCCCGCCAGTTGGCGGGCCGCGGCGTTGGAGGCTCAGGCCGTTGCGGCCCGGTCGTATGCGCTGGCCGGAGACACGCGTCAGGCTCCCTACGCCGACACGTGCGACACCACGTTGTGTCAGGTGTACCGCGGTCGTTTCCGGCAATCGGTCGCGTCGGGTTTCGTCAGTTCGACGACGCCCAGCACCGATCAGGCGGTTGCGGCAACGGCCGGACTGGTGCGCATCGTCAGCAACGGCGGCGCATCCGATGGACGCATCGCTCGCACCGAGTTCTCCTCCAGCACGGGAGGCCACACCGCAGGTGGGGCGTTCCCGGCGGTGGTCGACGAGGGCGACGATGTCGTCGGGAACCCGAACCATCGGTGGACGACGACGGTCGATCTGACCAGCTGGATCGCGGCTCGGGGGCTCGGGGATCTCCTCGGTATCGAGAGCGAGGGCAACGGCCTGGGTCCCGACGGGGGCCGCGTCGTGCGGGCAACCTTCGTGTTCGAAGAAGGCAGTTTGGTGCTGACGGGCAACGAGATCCGTCAGGCGTTCGGACTGAAGTCCGACTGGTTCTCCTTCGGGGCGCTTTCGTTCACCAGCGCGTCGGCCAACGATGCCTACGTCGTTGCCGCCTATCAGCTGTTCGTCCAGCGGGAACCGACGATCGAAGAGCGGGTGCTGTGGATCCGCAATCTGGATGGTGGAACCGACCGGAGCGCTCTGACCAAGCAGCTGGCGGCATCGGACGAATGGGCCGGCGTCATGATCGACGAGCTCTACCGGACGGTTCTGGGACGTCCGTCGGATGTCGCTGGTCGGTCGTACTGGCTGGATCGGATGGAACGAGGCCTACGGTTCGAATCGGTGGCTGCTCACTTCTACGGGGCTCCCGAGTACTTCACCGGGGCCGGCGGAACGACCGAGTCGTTCGTCGATGCGCTCTATGGCGACATTCTCGGGCGTCCCTCCGATGATGCCGGCCGGCAGTTCTGGGTCCAACGCATCGAGGCCGGCACACACTCCCGCGGTGCGGTGGCTGGCGGGTTCTATGCGTCCATCGAGTCGAGACGGGACCGGGTCGCAGGGCTGTATCAACAGGTGCTGGGGCGAGGACCGGACCAAGCCGGTCTCGACTACTGGTCCAATCGACTGTTGAGCGTCGACGACGTGCAACTGGCCGCTTCGTTGGCGGCATCACTCGAATTCTACGCTCGTTCCCAGTGAGCGAGCGTTACGACACCGCCCGCTCGACGGCATCGAGGAGTTCGGTCCGGCAACGATCCCAGGTGTAGGCGGCGGGGACGGCGCGGGCCCGTTCGATGAGGTTCATCGCCAGGCCTCGGTCGTTGACGATGCGGTCCACCCCTTCGGCGATGCCGGCCGGGGTCGGTGGTACCACCAGGCCGCCACCGGTGTCGCGGACCAGATCGACGAGTCCGCCCCCGTCGTCGCAGACCACCACGGGACGCTGCCACAACATGGCTTCGAGGGCGGTGAGGCCGTAGTCCTCTCGATAGGCGGGAGCGACCACCACCGAGGCGGCCCGATAGCAGTTGTCCCGGGTCTGGTCAGAGGCCCAACCGTGGAAGAGGACGTTCGAGCGGCTGGGCTCGTCCTTCGAGGTCGCGGAGGCCTTGGCCGAGGTCATCCACAGATCCTGCGGATCCAACGAGGTGGCCAGGGACGGGTCGTTGGCCAGGCGCTGGTCGAGGGCTTTCACGTGGCCGAGTCGGCCGCCTCCGCCGATGATCTCGACCGAACGCCCCCCGAGGAGGTGCGAGGCGGCGACGACGAGTTCGGTTCTCTTGGGCCACTCATGTCGGCTGACGGTCACCACGGGACCGCCAGCGGCCCAGGGCGGGATGTCGCCTCGGGGTTCGCTCAGAGCGGGGGCGTGAAGCAGCGAGATGTCGGCCGGCGCGACATCCCAGTACTCGGTCAGACGGGACGCGCATTCCTGCGATCCGGCCAACCAATGTCGAACCCCGCCCAGGTGAGCTCGATCCACCCGACGAACGATCTCACACGCCCGGTCGTGATGGACCGGATCCACCTCGTCGATGCGACCGTAGAGTTCGGCAAGATCGTAGAAGATCCGGGCCTGATGGTAGAAGAGCCCGAGCACCCGCGGATGATCCACCACGAAGGTTGGTGGTTGCGTACTGACGACCAGGTCGAAACGCGAAAGCTCGAGACGACGCACGTCTTCGGTCAACGCCAGGTACCGGAAGAACTCGGTGTGCTGCCGCCACTGCTGGTAACCGGCACGATGGCCCCAGATCGGACGGGGCGCGATCAGGGCCGGAAAGGGGACCTCCTCGACCAGATGACCGGCCTCTACGAGGTGATCGATCAGTCGTTCCAGCAGGCGCTCGAACCCTCCGGCCACGCCCCAGTTCGGCTTGACGATGCCGATTCTCATCAGTCCTGGCCGGTTTCCGACGCTCGGTCCAGTCGTCCACCGAGTTCGTCGATCCGAGCCCGGAGCTGTTCGTTGGCCACGGTCAGCCGATCGAGCTCCTGTGCCATCTGCTCGATGGCGGCCAAGGTCGCTTCGTTGTAGACGACCTGCTCGTTGGAGAGGGCGTGGCCGAGCCGTATCAGCAGCTTCTTGGGTGCACGGAAACGAGCGGTGTCGGGCAGGACCCGGCCGACGTGCCGGTTGGCGTTGGCCTGTTGGAGCCGTTCTCGGATGACAGGGTGCATGGTGGTGTCCGGAGTCGTGGGCGGTTCGTGGAGTGCCAGCTGCTCGAGTGCGTCCATGGCGGCCAGCACCGGATCGGTGTTCGGTACGGGAATCGTGGCCAGGATGGGGGCTCGCTCGCTCCGGCGTAGGTGCCGGCGGAACGGCGGCGGTTCGACGATGGTGGCGAGCAGTGCTTCGGCCCATCGTGTGCCGAGCACCGGCCAGTCGTAGCGTTGCTCGACCAGATTGCGGCCGATCGTTCGCGTGATGGCAGCCTCGGTCCGCGACTGGGCCATGATGCGGTCGAGCCCAAGCGACAGGCTGGCGGTGTCGGGTTCGGCCAGGACCACGTAGTCGGCCGGGTCGTCGAGACCACGAGCGCCGATGGCGGTGGCCAACACCGGGGTCCCGACGGCCAGATAGTCGAAGAGTTTCAGGTTGCTCCCGCCGCCCGAGACCATGGGGTTGAGGGCGACGTCAGCGGCGGCGAGAAGTGGCCACAGCAGGCCTTCGTCGAAGATCGGGATGAGGTGGACATTGCTCGACAGCGGGGAGTCGCCTTCGGCGAACTCGCTCGTGTGGCTGCCGGCCAGGACGAACAGCCAATCCGGCCGGGCCTCGGCCAGCTCCAGGATGAGTCGAGCAGCGGCGATGTTGGGCGGATGCCACGAGCCGATGAAGACGGCCAGGGGGCGGGGATCATCGGGTTGGACACGAGCCAGGGCCAGGACTTCGGCCCGGGCCGGTGGCCGATCGTCGTCGGAACGCATCGGCAGGGCCGCGGTGTCGACTCCGTTGGGAACGACGATTCCGGGGACGTCGGATGGGTGGTGACCGTCGATGCTCGATCCCAGGGAGGCGATGTCGGCCAGGTCGGCATCGGTGCAGGCCACGAGGAGAGCGGCCCGTTCGGTCGCCGCCGTCTCGGCTCCGACGCCGAGGGCCAGCAGCCAGGCTCCGGCTTCGTCATCGGGTAGGAGGTCGGCTTTCATCCGGAACTCGGCGTTCTGTGAGTCGTGGACGATGGGAATCGTGATGTCGGCCGGGAGCGCCGTGGCCAGGAATGGTTGAGACAACACGATCAGGTCGCTTTGGTCGATCTGGGCACGCAGTTCTCGACCGAACGATGGCGTCGCCGGGGCCAGGACACCAGCCGTGAGGTCGTCCACCGGCATGGCCACCACGTCGTAGATGGCCTCCTCGGCCTCGCGGGCGGCCCCTGACCGTGCGATCTCGATCTGTACCAGGCCCGGGCCGATGCGTCGTCTTCGGTCGGTGGTGGTGCGAGCCGACAGGACCAGCACGGTGACGTCGGCCCGCTCGCTCAGCGAACGGTCGAGTTGGAAGATGCGGCGCTGCCCGCCACCGACGGCGGGGGCGACCGGGTAGGTGCTGAGAACCAGTACTCGGGGCCGTGGGTCGGTGTTGACGACATCCTCGATGACGTCGACCAAGGTGTCCCAGTTGACCTGGGCCGCCGCTCGTCTGGCGTTGAGTCCGAGGTGCCAGCGGGTGGAGATCGACGAGGCAACATGGGCCATGCCCCAGGCCAACCGTCGAGGGTCCGGTTCCATGATCAGCCCGCTCACGCCGTGCTCGATCAGTTCGATGGCGCCACCGGCGTCGCTGGTCGAGATGACCGGCGTTCCGGCTCGCATGGCTTCGAGCGAGACGTAGCCGAAGTCCTCGGCCAAGGGAACAAACACCACCGCCGTGGCTCGGGCATACCAGGACGCGAGCTCGTCGTCGGGCAACGAACCGAGGAACGAGATCCGATCATCGGTCCCGGCCAGTTGTTCCAGGCGGTCGCGATCGGGACCTTCGCCGATGATGGCCAAGCGGGCGTACGGGTCGTGCAGGTGCTCGCGGAACGCCTCGATCACCAGATCGATTCGTTTCGGCCGATCCAACCGACTGACCGAAACGAACAGCGCCCCCGGGTCGGAGGTCACGTCGGCCACGGGAAGGTCGGTCTCGGGGTGGGCGACCAGGATCGGTTGGTTCGAGGGCAGGTAGGCAGGGCGACCGGCCACTTCCTCGGAGATGGCGGCGAAGCTGCTGACCTTGGCGAAGGCCCCGGAGTCGAGGCGCTGGACGATGGCCTGGGTCAGGGGACCGGGCAGTGCGCACAGCGGATGCTCGACCCCGAGTTCGTCGAGGAGTCGGCGACCCAGGGCCAGTAGCGCAGAGGCATCGAGACAGGCGTCGAGACGGGATCTGAGCACGGGCCCGTCCTCGTGGTCATCCAGCGAGGGAAGCGTCGTGGGGTACGTGTCGTACAGACCTCGAAGGGGATGGAGGAGGTAGACCACGTGGTGAGGGTGACGCACCATCCAGGCCGGGTACTTGCCCGTGATGACCAGATCGAAATGGGTGACATCGAGCTCGAGAAAGCTCTGGTACGCGTCCAGGAGATCGGTCAGGGAGCTCTCGTGAACGGCAATGGTGACCAACTCGACGTCGTGCCCCCGCCGGCGCAACCGTCGGGCCAGGGCGGCCCAGAGACGTTCGGCTCCACCGACCACTCCGGCGGGGGAGACGGGAGCAACAATGCCGATCTTCATGGTCGGAACTCGTGGTCCGCCTGCTCGGCTCCCCGTTCGATGGCTCGGGAGACGAGGTGATCGAAGTACGCGGCGTCGGAGCGAAATCGTCGTCGCTCCAGCGAGCGTCGGAGGCGGTTCCGTCGTTCGGTCGATGCCTGCTCCTGCACCCAGTCCATACCGGCGACGCGCCTGGTCATCAGCTGGTGGCGAGCTTGGGTGGCGCGCACGACGGCGGCACGGGCGAGGGCGGACACGGAGGCGAACTCTATTCCGTCCTGCGGCTCGAGCGCGTGAGCCCGCCGGTGGCTCTACCATCGCCGCGATGGACAGCGCGCCCGAGGACGGGGGATCGGAACCGGAATCGGCCGGACCCGGTTCGGAACCCGGATGGGAAATGGCCGAACGGCGGGCGGCAGCAGCCGAGGCCGAACTGCTGGTGGTTCGCAACGAGTTGTGGGCGGCTCAGCAGGCTCAGCGAGAGTGGGACAATCTCCTGGACCGGCTCGAACACGAGCGCTCGGCCGAGCGGGCCCGGGCGGAGGCGGTCGCCGACGAACTCGCGGCGATCACGTCGTCGCGAACCTGGCGGCTGGCCTGCCTCGTACTCAGCCCCTACCGGAGGCTTCGAGCTCGCTGATCACCGCGGCCAATGAGGCTCGCCACGGTGGCAGCCGATGGCCGAGGGTCTCGGCCAACCGGTCGGTTGCGAGTCGACTGTTGGCCGGTCGTCGGGCCCGGGTGGGGTACTCGGCGGTGGTCAGAGGATTGCAGCTGCCGCTGAATCCAGCGGACGACAGTTCGAAGATCGTGGTGGCGAATCGATGCCAGGAGGTGTCGTCGGGAGCCGCGACATGGAACAGCCGATGTTCGAGCCCGCCACTTCGTTCGATCGTGACCAATTCGACGATGGCGTGAGCGATGTCGGCTGCCGAGGTCGGGCATCCCCACTGGTCGGCAACGACCCCCAGCTCATCGCGTTCGGCGCCCAGTCGGAGCATCGTGGTGACGAAGTTGGATCCGAGGGCCCCGTAGACCCAGGCCGTGCGCAACACCAGGGATCGTCGGGCTGCCAGCGCCTCTTTCTCGCCATCGGCCTTCGTGGCCCCGTAGACCCCGAGGGGGGCGATGGGATCGTCCTCGACATACCACCCTTCCTTGGATCCGTCGAAGACATAGTCGGTCGAGACATGGATCAGCAGTGCATCGGATGCGTCGGCGGCCGTCGCCAGGTTCCCGACCGCGGTGGCGTTCACCGATCGAGCACGGTCGGGTTCGTCCTCGGCCAAGTCGACCTTGGTGTAGGCCGCGGCGTTGACGATGACGTCGGGTCCGATCTCCTCGAACCTGGCTCGCACCACGTCGGCTCGGGTGATGTCCAGCTCCGAGGACGACCAGCCGACCAGTTCGGTTCCTCGCGGCCAGCGGGCCCGCATCAGTTCTCGGCCCAGCTGACCGTTGGCACCGGTGACGACGACCTTCATGATCCGGTGACGCCCAACCGTTGCCCCTCGTAGCGCTCGCCGAGCAGCGGCTGCCACCACCACTCGTTCTCCAGGTACCACCGGACGGTCCGAGCCAGCCCGTCCTCGAAGGTCAGGGAGGGGATCCAGCCGAGCTCGGTGGAGGCCTTCGAGGCATCGATGGCGTAGCGGAGATCGTGACCCGGTCGATCGGTGACGAACTGGATGAGTTCACGTCGAGGGCTCGCTCCGGGACCGGCCTCGTGGTCGAGGAGGTCGCAGATCGCTTGGACCACGTCGAGGTTGGTCCGTTCGGCATTGCCACCAATGGCATACGTCTGACCCGGTCGGCCTGCTTCGAAGGCCCGGACGATGGCGCGGGCGTGGTCCTCGACGAAGAGCCAGTCCCGCACGTTGTCGCCTGCGCCGTAGACGGGAAGCGGCTGATGGCGAAGCGCTTTGACGATCATCAGCGGGATGAGCTTCTCGGGGAAGTGGAACGGTCCGTAGTTGTTCGAACAGTTCGTGATGATCGTCGACAGTCCGAACGTCTCGTGCCAGGCCCGAACCAGATGGTCCGAGGCGGCCTTCGATGCCGAGTAGGGGGAGGTGGGGGCGTAGGGGGAGTTCTCGTCGAACGGCGCATCGGTCGCGCTGAGCGTTCCGAAGACCTCGTCGGTGGATACGTGGAGGAAGCGGAGTCCGTCGCCCCTTCCGCTGCGGTCGGCATGGTGGCGGGCGGCCTGCAACAGCTCGTAGGTGCCGACCACGTTCGTCATGATGAACTCCCGTGGTCCATCGATCGACCGGTCGACGTGTGACTCCGCGGCGAGGTGGATGAATCCATCGGGGTCGAACTCCTCGATGGCGACCCGGACGGCCTCGGCGTCGACGATGTCGACCGCGACGTGCCGGTAACGGGGATCGGCGGCGACCGAAGCGACCGATCCTTCGGTCGCGGCGTACGTGATCTTGTCGACGTTGAGCACCTCGTGGTCGGTGTTCGTGATCAGGTGGCGTACGACCGCCGATCCAATGAAGCCCAGGCCACCCGTGACGACAACTCTCATGACCGCTCCTGCTCATCGTGCTGATGCTCATCGGCGGGCTCGACGGCGTTGAGCGCGGCCTCGATCTCGGCCAGGATCTCGGCGAAGCTCGGGGCGTCGGCGTCCTTGTCCGACAGGGTCATGGCGCCGGTGTCGACCGTCCAATCGATCCCGAGGGCAGGATCGGACCACAGGATCGACCGTTCGGCCTCGGGAGCCCAGGGGGCATCGACCTTGTAGAAGACTTCGGTGTCGTCGTCGAGCGTGCAGAAGGCGTGACCGAAGCCCCGCGGAATCCAGACCTGATTGCGAGCCTCGGCCGAGACTTCGATGGCGACAGAGTGGCCCAGGGTGGGGGAATCAGGCCG
>CALACD010000444.1 GCA_937890445.1 uncultured Acidimicrobiia bacterium
GCATGGACTGGTACCGCCAGCACTTCGCCCTGCCATCGGACCCGGCCGGCGCCGTCTGGGGAGATCTCACTCCGGGCTACATCCTGTCCGACACCGCTCGAGCAAACATCGGCGCACTCGGCAACGAACCGGTGCTGATCGTCTGTCTCCGCGACCCCTACGCTCGGCTTCGGTCCCAGTTCCATCACGATCGGGCCACCCTCGGCGGCCGGAACGATCCGGCCCGATACCTGCACGAGGACTACAACCAGGTGGTCACCAGGAGCTGCTATTCGACGCTCCTCGCTCCCTGGTTGAGAGACTTCGGACCGGAACGGTTCCATTACGTGATCCTCGAGGACTACCAGGCTCGACCCTTGGCCGTTGCCACCGATCTCTTCGATCGGTTGGGGGTGGCACCGCTGCCGGGTGAGCAGCTCGAAACCATCGGCCGGGTCAACGAAGCGGTGACACCCCGCAATCGGTTCCTGTCGGCCGTCGCCCATCGGACCCAGCTCCTGCTTCGCCGATCCGGCAGATTCGCCGCCGCCAGTGCCCTGGCCGGCAATGAACGGCTGCGGTCGTTGATCCTGTCCGACCGACGCCCGGACAACGACGATTTCTGCATACCGGACGAGGTGCGCCGACGTATCGAGCGTGACCTGGACGCTCTGGACCAGGTCACCGGTCGATCGATCACGTCGATCTGGTCGGAAACGGGTGGGTCGTGAGCTCGATCCTCGCGGTGATGATCATCGTCGGTGCCGGATCCAGCCTGGTCATGATGCGCCGAACCGTTCGGTGGAACCTCGTCGACGTGCTCACCCTGATCTACCTCGTCAGCCTGCACCTCCGCTTCACCGATGGGCGCTCGGGAGCCGAAGCCTTCGGCGCTGTCCAGGCCATGAAACTCCTCGTCTGGACCGCCCCGCTGCTGTTGGTGCTGGCCCCCGACCGCGGCGGACGCCGTCGTTTCGATCTCCCTCGCAACGGTGCCGCGGCGTTCACGCTCTATCTTCTCCTGGCACTTTGTCTCGGGACCCTGGTCGGTCCGACCATGCAGAACCTCGTCGGCGTCGTGTGGCTGGCCGCCGGACTGGTCACGGCCCGGTACCTGCTGCTGCGTCACGGGATCGGGGGCATGACGGCCGTCATCGCCACCGCCATCTGCATCCAGACCATCATGAACGGGGTGTGGGAGCTCGGCATCGATCTGGCCGGACTGGCCGCCCCACCGCAACTCGCGAGCCTGCTGGGACCTCGTCGACTGATCGGTATCGGCGTCCACACCAATCTGGTCGGCCGCAACGGCGCGCTCCTGGTGCTCATCGCCGCCTTCAGTCCCGTCTTCCGCCGCTGGCCCGTCAGTAGCCGACTTCCGCTGCTGTGCACCGGGTCCCTGGTGTTGTTGTGGTCGAGTAGTCGGTCCTCGATCATCGCCGTGGTCGGGACCCTGGCCGTCGTGGCCGCGTTGCAGAACGCCAAGAACCGCAGCATCGCCCTCACGGGGGCCGGCGTGGCGTTGCTCGCCGCGTTCGTCTCGAACGTCAGCATCAGCGCCTTGCAGGCCAGCTACGGGCGCAACGGACAAGCCGATGAGCTCACCACCCTGACCGGCCGAACCGATGTGTGGGCGATCGCATGGCGAGAAGCCCTGCACCGACCCCTGACCGGACAAGGTTTCGCCGGGAGCATCGACGGGCTCCGTCAGATCGTCGAACTCGAGACCGGACTCCCCTGGGCAACCCACGCCCACAACTGGTTCCTCCAGACGTTCCATGCCACCGGCATCGTCGGCTTGTCGTTGGTCCTGTTCGCCGCGCTCAGTGTCGCCAGAGTTGCCATCCAGCCAGGGACCAGCGCTCGATTCGTCGGAGCGATCGGCGTGTTCACGCTCGTGATCGGACTGACCGAATCCCCGCTCGGTCTCTTGCAGACCTTCCTGCCGGCCATCATGTGGATGGGTTGCCTGATCGCCAGTTCTTCCGCCCCCGACCCCCTCGGTCACCGTGGCCCGGAACGAGGAGCCGTTCGCTCGCCCCGTTTCCTGGCTCGGCAATGAACCGCAACGGCCTCGAGCAGGTGGCAGGTCGAATCGCCACCCAGGGGCTGCTGCTCGCCACCGGCCCGCTGCTGGCCCGAGCCGCCGGTCCCGCCGGGCGAGGCGAAGCCGCGCTCGGCGTCGCCCTCGGTGTGCTTCTCCCACCGCTGGTCGGCGCGGGCTTCGGTTCGGCGGTCCGGGCCCTGTCGACGGCCGACGGACCTCATGTCGCCGCCATGCGGCGAGCAGGCCAGCTCCGTGCCGTGATCGGCGGCGCCGTCGGCCTCGCCGTCGCCATGGCCCTGTATGCCTCGGGTCTGCTCGACATCGGGACGTCCAGCCGGAACCCACTGTTGCTCATGGGTGCGACCGTCGGACTGAGCGCCTACGTCGACGGCTATGTGTCGCTTCGACTGATCCAGGGCCGACCCCGACAGGCCGTGCTGACTCGGGTGTTGCCGGTTGCCGTCTTCGCCACCTACTGCCTCACGCTGTTCGCACTGGGCGCGCTGACCGCGCCCCGCTACCTGATCGGCTACGCCTGCCTACCGATCCTGCGTTTCGCGGTCGTCTCGGCCGGCTCCGGGCGTCGCGGGCTCGGGTCGACCGAGCCCCGCCCGCCGTGGCTGAGCACCGGACGTTGGGGAATCCCCCACGAGATCTCCGATGCCGGGTTGGCCCAGGTGGCGTTGTTGGCCGCCGGCCTCACCCTCGATGCCGCCGCACTGGGTCTGCTGAGCGTCGGTCTCACCGTCAGCCGCCTCCCGTCCTTCGTGGCATCCGGTGTCTCCGACGGTGACGTCGAGGCCATCGCCGCATCGCGATCGGGCGGCACGGCGTTCGCTCTCGCGTCCCCACTCCGTTCCCTGGTCCTGACCACCGCCCTGGCGGCAGGGCTCACGGCCGCGATCGGTTGGTTGACCGTGCCCATCGTCTTCGGGGAGGAGTTCCGCGACTCCCGGGCAATCTTGTTGATCCTCCTCGTCACGGCGCCGTTCGCGGGCTCCCTCAACTACATCAGTTCCTATCTGGTCGCCTCGGGGAGAACGGCGCAGTCGGCCCGACTCCAACTGATCACCTTCGCCCTGGCCGGGCTGTTGGCCGGTGGAGGGGCCGCAGCCTTCGAAGGTCCGACGAGCGCCGCCTGGGGGCTCTCCATCGCCGTCGGCGTCGGAGGTCTGGCGGCCGCTGTTCGAGTCTCGTCATCGCTTCGGTCGTGAACTGGGTCAGAGTGCTCTTTCCTCCCGCGGCCCACCCGCCCACACTGATCGGGTGGACGATTCTCTGGCGGGCGTCCCAGCCCCGAATCCGAATGACCTCTCGCTGGCCACGTATCTGGCGATCTTGCGTCGCCAGTGGCCGCTCGCGCTCGGAATCCTGGGTTCGCTCCTGGCAGCGACACTGGTCTACAGCCTCCTGAAGACCCCGACCTACGAGGCCAGTGCAACCGTCCTGTTGCGGACCGAGTCCAACCAACAGGTCTTCCCGGCCGTCGGCGAGAGCCAACGGGCCAGTTTCACTCGCCAACCCGAGGCCGAACTGGAGTATGCCGAGTCCGACGCGTTCGAGACGCTGATGGCAGGGCTCACACCGGAGGCCACCACGGTGACTCCCGAGTATCGGGACCTCGGTGTGACCGCGATCGGGGCCCGCCGTTCGAACCTGCTGGGCTTCGTGGCCCGCTCATCGAATCCCGAGGATGCTCGGATCGGCGCCGACCTGTGGGCGCAGACCTACGTATCGTCGAGGCACGAGCTCAGCCGTTCCGAGATCGAATCGACCATCGGGACCACCACCGAGCTGATCGAACGGCTGGACGAGCAGAAGGCCATCGTCCTCGAGCCCCTCACGCCGCTGGACGCCGCGCTGGCGGCAGCGATCGATCCCGATGTGATCAGCCGGTTGACGACGCAGCGCCTGGCGCTCCAGCAAACGCTGGCCGCCGACACCGGTCCGATCGATGCTCAGCTTCGGGTGTTGCGCGACGACCTGGCCGCCTTGCGCATCAGTGATGGTTTCCTGCAACGAGAGGACATCTCGGCCCGAGTCAGCGGCCAAGCCGCCGAAGCGGTGAAGGTCGGACCCCTCCTGTTCCGTAACCTTGCCATCGCTGCGGTGATCGGCATGATCCTGGCCCTCGGGGCCGCTCCGCTCCGCGACAATCTCCAGACCAAGTTGACCACGGTGTCCGACATCGAGGCGGTGAGCGGAGGCATACCCGTCCTCGCCGAGCTCCCACCGTTCGGCGAGAACTTCAGTCACCCGTCGGAACCTGCTCTCGACTTCGGCACCCCCTATGTGGAATCCCTCGAACGGCTGGTCACGGCCATCGGCTTGCTGAACATGTCGAGCGAGGGAAGCCGCATCCTGATCACGAGCCCGATGCCGTCGGAGGGCAAGACCACCGTGGCCGCTCACCTGGCCCTTCGGTTGGGGATGGCCAGCGTCAAGACGGCCGTGGTCGACGCCGACCTCCGTCGTCCCAATCTCCACAATCTGTTCGGCATGCAGAACGACGGTGAAGGGCTGCGTAGCGTCCTCACCGGTCACGCCGAGGTCTTCGCCTCGCTCCGCAAGGCGTCACCGGCCATCGATCTCGACGTGCTCCTGGCCGGACCGCCGACGATCACCCCGGCGTCGCTGGTCCGTTCGCCGGCAGCTCTGGCCACCTTCGAGAAGCTCTCGAGCGAGAACTCCGTCGTCATCATCGACAGCCCCCCGACCCTGCCCGTGACCGACAGTCAGGCGCTGGCCGCCCATGCCGTGGATCACGTCATCGTGGTCGTCCGTTCGGGACGAAGCAACCGTCAGCAACTGGCCGAGACCATCGAGAAGCTCATCGACGTGGGGGCCCGGCCGACCGGCATCGTCCTGACCGAGTCGAAGAAGGCCGTGATCTCCTACGGCTACCACTATGCCGACGACGCCGGCTGACTCGTCAGAGAGCGCGTTGGCAAGGGAGCGCGTTGGCAAGGGAGCGCGTTGGCAAGGGAGCGCGTTGGTAAGACAGAGCTCAGAGATAGAGGCCGGTTGGGCTGTCGTCCAGGCGTTCGGCGGCGACGGCGTGGACGTCTCGTTCCCGCAGGATGATGTAGTCCGAGCTCCCCACCTCGACTTCGTATCGATCCTCGGGGCTGAACAGCACCCGATCCTCGAGCTGCATCGAACGCACGTTGGGTCCGATGGCAACGACTCGGGCCCAGGTCAGACGCTTGCCCATCTGTGCCGTGGCCGGAATCAGGATGCCCCCGGAGGACCTGCGGTCGGACTCGGGACCTTCCATCTCCACCAACACCCGATCGCTCAACATCTTGATCGGGAGCTTGCTGGATCCCTGCTTGGACCGACCCGACTTGGAAGAACCGGTCGACGACCGTTTGGCCTCGGTGACGGGTAGCTCCGTCGGCGATTCGGCGGTTTCGTTCCTGGCAGTCACCCGGGAGACGCTAGCGTCTCGTCCATGGCGACACTCACGGATCTCCACCTGATCACCAGCGACGACGTGACGCTCGTCGGCCAGCTGGCGACGCCGACCTCGACGCCTCGGGCCCTCATGGTGGTGTGCCATCCGCACCCCCTTCGGGGCGGATCGATGGATGCGCCCGTGGTCGATGGGCTCTTCCGACAACTCCCCGAGCAACAGGTGGCGACCCTGCGGTTCAACTTCCGTGGCGTGGAGGGATCCGGAGGGCTGCACGACCACGGAATCGCCGAACGGCTCGACGTCGATGCCGCCATCGACGACCTCGGCAACCGATGGCCCGACGTGCCACTGATCGTCGCTGGTTGGTCCTTCGGGGCCGATGTGTCACTGGCTGTCTCCAACCCTCGCCATTCCGGTTGGTTCGCAGTCGCGCCTCCGCTACGGATCGTCCCGGTCTCGGAGATGGTGGCCTCGAGTGATCCACGCCCCAAGACGCTGGTCATCCCCGAACACGACCAGTTCAATCCGCCGGAGGAGGCAGCCCGGACCACGGCCGACTGGACCAACTCTTCGCAGTCGGTCGTACCCGGAGCCGACCACTTCCTGGCCGGTGGCGTGGCTCGGGTCGTGGCCTTGGCCCTGGGGGCCCTCAGCTGAGCATGCGGGATCCTCTTCAGAATTCGGCCGGCGGGACCGATGAGATGGGTGAGATGTCGATCAACCCAGCCATCGAGACAACGATGCGTTCGGCCGGAGCCGATCGCAGAGCCCCAGCGTCGCCCCAGCTCTCGCTGGTCGTTCCGACGTACAACGAGGCCGAGAACCTTCCGATCCTCCTGACGCAGCTGGCCGAGGTCCTGTCCGAGGTCGACTACGAGATCATCGTCGTCGACGACGACTCCCCCGATGGCACGTGGCGAGTGGCCGAGGAGTTGGCCGAGCATTCCCATCGAATTCGCACCATCAGACGCATCGGTGAACGAGGCCTGTCGTCGGCCGTGATGACCGGGATGTCGATGGCCAAGGGTGATGCCATCGCGGTCATGGACGCCGACCTCCAGCACGACGCGTCTGCCCTCCCGCTCATGTTGGCCCAGGTCGCCGAGGCCGGCGTGGACGTCGTGGTCGCTTCTCGCGAAGTGGAGGGAGGAAGTTATGGCAGCTTTGCCCCATCGCGTCGCCGCC
>CALACD010000445.1 GCA_937890445.1 uncultured Acidimicrobiia bacterium
GGGGATGCCGTGTCGCCGTTGCCAGCAACCGATCGCGTCGGCCGACATCGACGGCCGCAATGTCTGGTGGTGTCGGACCTGTCAGTCGTGAGCAGCGAGACGAGCCCCGAACCACCTGGTCAGAGGAGGCATTCGTCAGAGGGTCACAGGAGGGAACGGAGGTGCTCGATGGATTCGACGGTTTCGGGTGTTCGGTCTGGCCGGTAGCCCTTGACCCGGGCGAAGCGGAGGGCCACGCCGCCCGGATAGCGGGTCGAGCGTTGCACGCCGTCGATGGCGATCTCGACCACCAACTCTTCACGGATGAACACCGCGGTCGCGGTGCGGCGTTCGGCCAGTTCCAGGAATCGCTCGGTCTGCCACGCCAGCAACTGGTCGGTCAGGCCCTTGAACGTCTTGCCGACCATCACGAAGCGTCCGGTTTCGGGGTCGCGGGCCCCGAGATGGAGGTTCGACAGTGTTCCCTGTCGGCGACCGTGACCCCACTCGGCCCCCAGGACCAGCAGATCGACGGTGATCACCGGCTTGACCTTGCGCCACGACGCACCCCGGCGCCCTGCCTCGTAGCGGCCTTCCACCGCCTTCACGACGACTCCCTCGTGCCCGGCGGCCAATGCGGCCCGGGCATGGCTGGCGGCGACGGTCGGGTCGTCGGTTTCGACTGCCGGGATCCGATGCCGGCCCGCGATCCGTTCCAGCAATCGCGATCGCTCCCGGTGGGGGAGGTCGATGGTGGTGCGGCCGTCGAGGTGGAGGAGGTCGAAGAAGAACGGCACCATTCGGGCCTCGAGGTCGATGCCGTCGTCGACACCGAGGTCGCTCATCGTGTCCTGGAACGCCTTCGGTGAGCCGTCCTCGGCCAGCCCGATCACCTCACCGTCGAGGACGACGCTGGTGACGGGCAACGACCGGGCCACGTCGGCGACGGTCGGGAGTCGGTCGGTGATGTCCTTCAGGTTGCGGGTGAAGATCCGGACCTGTTGGCCGGATCGATGTACCTGGATGCGTATGCCGTCCAGCTTCCATTCGACCGAGGCCGGTCCCAGCTTCTCGATGGCTTCGTCGACGCCGGCCGATGTCGAGGCCAGCATCGGTTCGATCGGTCGTCCGACCTCGAGAACCACCGAGCCCAGCGCCTCTTCTCCCTCGGTCAACGCCAGGTGGCTGGCCAACCCGAGGTTGCCGGTCAGCATCACGGCTCGACGTAGGGAGGCGATCTTCACTCCGGCGGCTCGGGCCACGGCTGCGGTCACGACACCGGCCAGCGCGCCGGTTCGCAGCTCACCTGTCAGGATCTGACGGATCAACGATGTCTCGGTTTCGGTGGCTCGTGCCATCACGTTGCCCAGCAGTCGATCCCGGGCCAGAGACGAACCCTCTCCGGTCGTCGTCGCCAGTTCGGACAGGAGCCGGTCGAGTTCCAGGACGGTGATCGACGGCTCGAGCGCGGGGGTGACGTCGAGGCGGGCCACCGTGGCCCACCCGACACCGATCCGGCCTTGACGGGGTGTGGCGATCAGGAAACCGATGGCGGGCTCGATCTCGTCGGAGGCGAGCCGACCGATGACCTGGGCCAGCAATGCCGTCTTGTCGTTGCGGGCGCCGGCGGCCGCAACCGCAGTCGACGTCGCAGCCAGTTCGGCGAGCAGCATGACGAAGAGTCTGCCCGGCCGTCCGTCGTTCCGGCCGGTGGGGTACGGTTTCGTCATGATCACCCATGATCTCATGATCGATCCCGCCGCCTTCGAGGCCCGCACCGGTTGGGCGTCGAAGCCCGAAGGTCTGTGCAAGGGCGCGATCTGCGTGCCCGCCCCTGAAGCGGTCGGGTCCGACGGCCGGCTCGACCTCACCGTGGTGGCCGACAAGCTGGGGATGCCGATCGTGCAGGATCCCTCGTCCGGGTTCTCGGCCATCGGCCCCGAGGCGCTCGGGCATGCCTTGTCGACGGCGGTCGCTCCCGACCTGGAGTTGCCCGATGCCGATGGCAATCCGTTCCGTCTGTCGTCGTTGCACGGGCGGAAGGTGTTGTTGGTCGCCTGGGCGTCGTGGTGAGGCTGTCGCACCAGCCTGCCCGGGTGGCAGGCACTGCATCTCGAACGAGAAGCCCAGGGGCTCACGGTGGTGACGGTGGCCCTCGATCTCGACCCCGAGAAGGCTCGACCGTGGATCGAGGCCGCGGCACCGACGCATCCCTCGTTGATCGATTCCGCCCACCTCACCAACGAGCTGTTCGGCTTCAACAACGTGCCGATGGCGGTGTGGATCGATGAGACCGGCATGTTGGTCCGGCCGGCAGAGAGCGCGTCGATCCAGTCGCGTGACACGACCTCGCCCATTCCCGACGAGCTGCCCGATCGGGTGAAGGAGCTCATGTCGGAGGCTCGCCGTATCCCCGACATCGCCGAGCAGTACCGCAATGCCATCGTGGACTGGATCGACAACGGAGCCGACAGCCAGTTCGCGCTCACGCCCGACGAGGTCGTGGCCCAGTCGGCCCCCCGAGATCGGGGCCATGCCGAGGCCGCAGCCAATTTCGAGCTGGGCCAGCACCTCTTCCACACGGTCGGCAAACAGGCGGCGATTCCCTTCTGGCGGGCCGCTCACGCCCTCGATCCCGCGAACTGGACCTACAAGCGCCAGGCCTGGACGCTCGAGACCACGGCGGACGGTCAGCCTTCGGACATGTTCCAACCCCCGACCGAGGTCTACGAGGGCAACTGGCTCGACGATGTGCGGGCCAGTGGTGGCGGCGAGAACTACATCCGCAAGCCGGGTTTCGTGCGTTAGGCCTCCCCACACGCGGCGCAGTGGCCGACGAGATCGACTCGGTGGTGTTCACCGACGAATCCGTTGGCCGCGGCGGCACCGAACAGTGCCTCCTGCAGGGCGTCCTCGACCGGGGCGGGCAGGGTCACGTCCAGGACGATTCCGCATCCCGTGCACACCAGGTGGTGATGGTGGGTGCCGGTGACGTCCTCGGTCAGCTCGAAACGGGCGTGGTTGTCGCCGGTGATGATGCGGCTGACCACGCCGGCTTCCTCCAGCACGGTCAGGTTCCGGTAGGTGCTGCTCTGGGCCAACACCGCGTTGCGCTCGAGGAGTTCGGAGATGGTCGAGGGAGCGGCAGCGGTGGCGAGGAGTTCGACGACCAGCCGTCGATTCCGGGTGTAGCGCTGGTCGACACGTCGGAGTCGGTCGA
>CALACD010000446.1 GCA_937890445.1 uncultured Acidimicrobiia bacterium
CGAACAGAGTTTCAAGACCGAAAAGGGCGGCCTTGGCATTGAGCGTGTCGAAGACGGTCTCGATCATCACCACGTCGACGTCTCCCTCGACCAAGCCGATGAGCGCGTCGGTGTAGGCGTCTCGAAGCTGATCGAAGGTGATGTCGCGGAACGCCGGGTCGTTGACATCGGGCGAGATACTGGCCGTCCGATTCGTCGGTCCCAACACACCGACGACGAACCGAGGCTTGGCCGGATCGGCCATCGTGTACTCGTCGGCAATGGTCCTGGCGATACCGGCGCTCGCTCGATTGAGATCGCGGGCGAGATGCTCGGTCCCGTAGTCGGCCTGCGAGATGACCGTGGCATTGAACGTGTTGGTGCAGATCAGATCGGCGCCGGCGTCGAGGAAGCTTCGATGGATGTCGGCGATCACCTGCGGGCGGGTGAGGGAGAGGAGGTCGTTGTTGCCCTTGAGTTCACGATCGTGAGCGGCCAGCAGCTGGCCTCGGAACGCCTCCTCATCCAGCGGGTGAGCCTGGATGCTGGTTCCCATCGCGCCATCGATGACCATGATGCGGTCCCGGAGGGCGGCCCGCAGGAGGTCGAGGCGTTGTGTGCGGTTCATGATGCCAACTTCTCTTCAGAGGTGAACGAATCGGCGGCGGACCCGCCGGTGGTTCGGGGCGTGAGGCCCAGCATGCGACAGGTCGACAGCGTCAGCTCGGGCCGATTCATGGTGTAGAAGTGGAACTCCTCGATGCCTTCGTCAGCCAGACGACGGCACTGCGCGGCTGCCAACGACGCCGACACCAGCTGCTGCAGTCCGGGATCGTCGTCGGTGTCGGCGAACAACTCGTGCATCCAGACCGGAATGGATGTTCCACAGCGTTCGGCGAAACGCGAGATTCCGGCGAAGCTCGTGACCGGCATGATCCCAGGCACGATGGGGGCCGTGATCCCCGACGCACGAGCCTTTTCGACGAACCGAAGGTAGACGTCGGTGTCGAAGAAGAACTGGGTGATGGCCCGATCGGCGCCCGCATCGAGCTTGCGTTTCAGATTGTCCAGGTCGGCCTGCGGCGAGAGCGCTCGTGGGTGCACCTCGGGGTACGCCCCGACCGAGATCTGCACATCAGCGGTCGAGCCGTTTCGTTCCACATGACCGCGGATCCCCGATACCAGCTCTGCGGCATCGCGGTAACCACCGGCAACCGCGCCATCGTCCTCACCGACCGGAGCGTCACCCCGCAACGCAACGATGTGACGCACGCCGACCGCCAGATACCGGTCGATGACCTCGCCCACGCCCTCCTTGGTCGCGCCGACACACGTGAGATGCCCGGCCACAACCAGATCGGTGTCGGCGACCAGTTGGCCGACCGCAGCGTGCGTCCGATCCTGGGTCGTGCCGCCGGCGCCGTAGGTGACGCTGACGAACCGCGGACCGAGAGGGGCCAGCGCCTGTGCGCACCGCGCCAGGTTCTCTGCGCCGACATCGGTGGCGGGGGGAAAGAACTCGAATGAGACCTCGATACTCATGAGGCTGCCTCCAATGTGTAGATGGCCGGCCCGTCCGGGCGCTGGGTCGCCGTCCACAGCGTGACGGTCAACGTGTTCTCATCGCTCTCGGACCGATGTACCAACGGAGTGCTGGACACGTCGATCACACCCGCTTCCTCGCACCAGCTCGAAATCTCTTCGTGCTCGAAGCCGAGCCAACGATGGGCGTGCTCGGCTCGCATGAACTCCAGACCATGATCAGCGAAGTCGACGATCAGCAGACGGCCCCCGGGACGCAGCGTCCGCGCTGCCTCGTGGACAGCGGCCTCCGGGTCATCGAGGAAGTGCAGCACGTGGTGGAGGACGGCGACGTCGACCGAACCCGATTCGACACCGATGTCGTAGACGCTTCCGTGTCGCACCGAACAATGGCGGTGACCAGCCTCGTCCAGTCGGCTTCGCGCCAGGTTCAGCATCTGACGACTCAGGTCGATCCCCACGCCGTGTTCGATGCGATCGGCAAAGACCTCGAGCACCCGTCCGGTACCGGTCCCGATGTCGAGCAGATCCCGAACTCGTAGACCCTCGACCGCCTCGACCATGGCCGACTCGACATCGGCATCGGCAACGTGCAGCTTGCGCAAGCGATCCCAGTCGGCCGCGACGTTCTCGAAGTACTCGGCTGCGTCGGCGGCCCGCTCGGCCTTTATCGTCTCGAGGCGAGCCAGGTCCCGTTGGAGGCCGGCATCTTCCAGGTCGACCAGGCGGAGAACGGCATCGAAGACCTCTCGCCCATCGCCTCGACGAACCGGTCGGTAGTACGCGCTGGTTCCCTGGGGGTTTCGGACCAGGAGGCCGGCGTCGCAGAGCAGGCGCAGGTGCCGGCTGACACGAGGCTGCGTCTGTCCCAACACTCGACACAACTCGGTGACCGTCAACTCGCCCCGGGCCACGACGACCAGGATGCGCAACCGAGTCGGCTCACCCGCCGCCTTCAGCCCTTGGATCAATTG
>CALACD010000447.1 GCA_937890445.1 uncultured Acidimicrobiia bacterium
GGGGAGGTGACCAAGGAGCGCCGGCCGCTCACCACCGAGCCGCTCACCACCGAGCAAGCCTGGGTTTCGCCGACGCGTACATCGCCCGATACCGTTGCTGCGATGCCCGGAACTGCTCCCCCCAGCACGACCGGCGATGGATCGGGGTCGGGGATGATGACCGGTGCTGTCGTCGGCGCAATGACCCTGGTTGTCGGACTCGTTGCCCTCCGCCTGCGATCCGTCCGATGAGGCCGGCTCGTCGTCGCCTCCGACTGCTGCACACCTCCGACGTGCACATCGATGGGTTCGGGGTTTCGAATCGGGATGCCGACCACGCAGAGGTCTGCCTCTGTCCTCTCCTGGCCATCGAGGCACTGGCGCTGGACCACCAGGTCGACGGTGTCATCGTGGCCGGCGATCTGTTCGACCATGCCCGAATGAGCGAACAGGGTGTACGAGCGGTCTACGAGTTGCTCGATCGCCTCCCCGGACTCTGCATCGTGATCGTCGGAAACCACGACGTACACGACGAGACCTCGCTCTACCGCCGCCACCGGAGCATCGTCGACGCCACCTCGGTTCTCCTGCTCGACCAGGTGGAGGGCAGCGAACACCGATTGTTCGATGACACCGTCCATCTGTGGGGCCGAGCCATGGACGAGCATTCACCCCAGTTCCGTCCCCTCCACGGTGTGGCGCCGCGCCCGGACCACGACCCGTGGTATCTCGTGCTGGGCCACGGACACTTCGTCGAGAACGACGAAGCCTCCCACCGGTCGTCGCAGATCACGGCCGACGACATCGAAGCCACCGGCGCCGACTACGTCGCCCTCGGACATTGGCACGTCACGACCGACGTCTCACAGGGCCCCGTCGCCGCCTGGTACTGCGGTGCACCGTCGGGTCGGCCCGGTGGGAACGCGCTGCTCGTCGATCTCCATCCCGACGACGGCGTGACGGTCACGACGATCACCGTCCCTCTGCCCGACGGATGCGGCTGACTCAGGAATCGCTGGCCGCAGCCGTCGCGGCCCACACTGCCATCAGCGGATCGCCAAGCCCCGCAGGCCTACGCACCTGTCCGATCGGACGCTCGAAACCGGCTGTTCGATCGAAGTACAGGGCAACCAGATTCATGCGTTGCCGATCATCCAGCATCATCCATCCCTGAATCGCCTTGGTCGGAAAGTACCGATTGGAGAACGTGCAGACGAAACGACCTCCGGGTCGCAGGACCCTGCGGACCTCGGCAAAGACCTCGAGTGGCCGGATCAGGTAGTCGACCGAAACACAACACACCGCATCGTCGAAACTCGCATCGGCGAACGGCAACTCCTGGTTTCGATTGAGATCGTGGATCACTCGTTCATCAGCCATTGGATTCGATTGCAGCTCGGTCTCGTTCATTCCCAGGACGGTGAGCGTCGAAGGAGGGCGCTCGAAGTGAGAAATCCACGACGACATCACGTCGAGCACGTCACCCGTGATGCCCAGTTCGGTGTAGAGGCTGCCGACGGCGGCGATGGCCCCGTCGTCGATGTGGGTGACCAAACGCTCGGGCCGGTAGAACTCGGCATCGTCGGAGCCATCGACTCGATCGAAGAAATCCGGAGCAAAGCCGTCATAGCTGCTCATGGCGTCGGCCCGGATCCGTCCGTCGGTTCCGGATAGTGAACCTGCCAGTCGAGCTGATCATCTGGTGGAAAGCTCGAAACCAGACGGGACAACAAGGCGAACAGTCGTTCTCCGGACTCGGCTCCGAGTCGATCCCACACCGGCTGGTCCAGGGCGTCGGTCAGATCCTCGATCCGGCGACGACCAGCAAACGCCTCCTGGGTGGCCCGGCCGTTGACGTCGAGCCAACCCCGGGCCTGGAGGCGGGCAACAGAGTCGGCCTCGTCCTCGGCGCTCCACCCTGCCTCGTCCCGGATCCAGGCCCGAGGTGCCTCACCGACCGCGACATGGGAGACGACGGAATCGACTCCCCGTAGTCCCTCGGCGCAGACCGCGATCAGATGATTCCCGCTTCGGTACTCACGCAATAGGGTGCACCCGTGCCACACCGCGAGATGGGGTTCGCGGGGCCACTCGAGACCTGCCCATCCGGCGTAGAGCGTACGACCGATGGGATCGCACCCGAGGACCGCGGTGCGGAGCAGTTCGGCCGCCTCGCGCATCTCGCCACTGTCGATCAGATCGCCGAACTGGGACCGCAACGCCCGATCCATACCGCGATAGCGAGCCGCCAGGATGTCGACCGGTGCGGCCAGGTTCCAGGCATCAGGGATGGCTCGCCGGACCCGCGCCGGGCCATAGTAGAAGAAGATCGATTCGACGATCTCGGGACCAACTGCGCCGACGGGGGCGACACGGGTTGCGAAGTAGTTCATCCAGAACCCCTTGAGTCCCGCACCGTTGGCTTCTTCGCGGACCTCGGGAGCGACGTAGGTCAAGCCGTGGTAGCGCTCGACGGCCTCCCACATGGTTCGGCTGATCGATGGTCCTGTCATCCTTCGGCTCCGTTCCTTCCCTATTCGGCCTCGAGACCGAAGGTGACCTTTTCTTCCCGCGACAGGCAGGTGAGGGCTGCCTCATCGATGAGTGCCTGGTTGCTTCCGGTGGTGATCAGGACGTCGACGGCGTCGACCTGGTCCAGATACTGATCGATGCAGGTCGTGGTGCCGACGCTCAAGCTCTCGCCGGTGTCGGCCAACACCGACAGCCCATAGGCAGCGCCGAAACTGACGCACGCGAATCCCGGTTCGTAGACCAGACGGTTGTTGGGTTCGATGTTCTGATCCATCACCACGATGTCATAGGAGGCAGCCCAGAACGCCGTGGCATCGGCCTGTTCGCTGTAGTTGCGCTCGACACACGAACGATCGACGGCGCCGTTCTGTTCATCGGCCAAGAACGCCTGGAGGACGACACCGTAGGCAACAGCGGTCGGCGGAAGGCAGCCCGTCATCACCGCCACGGTCGGACTGCGAAGATCCACGCTGGCCACCGGAGGCGGTTCGTCGGCGACATAGGCGTTGAACCCGAGAAAGGCAGCGCCACTCTGGTTCTCCACCATCAGCCCGGCAAGACAGTCGGCAGACTCCTGGGTCACGGGAAACGGCGACTGGATCTGGGCGAAGGACGAAGCCAGCGTGGCAGGGTCGAAGCATCCGATGACGATGTCCATGGCCCGCACCTGCTGGTCATCGGGAAGGGTCTCGAGCGGGGTCTCGGGATTCTCGTTCAGGGCGACCAACAGGGGCTCCTGGGCCCAACCCCGTTCGACACACTCCTCCGGTGCGAACTCACTCAAGGCAAGAGTCGTCGACGTCGTCGGTGCTGCATCCTCGTCGTCGGCGGAACCACTGCCCGAGCACGCGCCGGCCAAGAGCGGCAGCGTCATCAGTGCTCTCGTCACCAGGGCTCTCGTCACCAGGGCTCGGATCCGCCCCGCTGGCCGGTTGGTCATGCTGTTCCCCCCTCGTCGCTCGAGTTTCGAGCGGCCATCTGCCTCGCTTCGTCGATTCGCCTCACCATGGCGTAGGGGTCGTCGACTTCGATCACGATTCTCCGAGGCCAGGCCACTGCGGTGTCGATCGCCACCATCTGCGGGGCGCGCCGTGTGACCCAGAAGTGGCGGTCGCCCTTCTCGACCCGGGCATGCGGCCACACCGAATAGCTTCCCGCCAGCACCCGTCCCGGAATGGTAGTTCCGCGGAGTCGGACCGCCAGTTGATCAGCGAGAACCTGACGGTCCTGAAC
>CALACD010000448.1 GCA_937890445.1 uncultured Acidimicrobiia bacterium
GGCAGATGTCGCGGACCTGATAGTTGGCCCGGCTGTCGCCGACGTTGAACGCCTCGGCCGACACGGCGGCGGCCGGGGCTTCCAGCGCGCAGATCATGGCTTTGGAGATGTCACGGATGTGCACGAAAGGACGCCACGGGGTGCCATCGCTCTCGAGCACGAGCTTCTTGGTCAGGTAGGCCTGGGCGGTCAGGTCGTTGACGACCAGGTCGAAGCGCATCCGGGGGCTGGCGCCGAAGGCGGTGGCGTTGCGCAGGAAGACGGGGGTGAAGGTGCTGTCGGCCATCGGGCGCAGGTCGTCCTCGACCAGCATCTTGCACTTGGCGTAGGCCGTGATGGGGGCCGTCGGCGACTCTTCGGTGGCGAGACTGTCGTCGTCGGCCCCGCTGGCGCCGTAGACGCTGCACGACGAGCTGTAGACGAACCGTTCGATGCCGGCGTCCTTGGCCATCTGGGCGAACCGCACGGTCGACTTGTGGTTGATCTCGAAGGTGAGTTCGGGGTCGAGTTCGCCGACGGGGTCGTTGGACAGGTCGGCCAGGTGGATGATGGCGTCGAAATCGGCCAACTGGTCGGGGGTGGTGATGCGGGTGTCGAGCTTCTTCCACTGGGGGGCAGCGTCGATGCCGTCGTACAACCAGCCGACCCGGTGGAAACCGGTGTCGTAGACGGTCACGTCGTGTCCGGCCTGCATCAGCAGCGGTCCGAGGACGGTACCGATGTATCCCTCACCGCCGGTTAGGAGAACCTTCATGAATTTCCTTCTTCTGGAGTTGACCGACTCTTGGGGAATCGATCGTGATCGGATGGCTGATCGAGCGGTGTTTCCTGCTCAGGCCCAGGTTCGCCAGGGGGCGTTGCCGCCGTCCCACAGTTCCTGGAGGAACACCATGTCTCGCTGGGTGTCCATGCACTGCCAGAACGTCTCGTGCTTGTAGGCCGCGAGCTGACCGTCCTTGGCCAGGTTCATCAGCGGTTCCTTGGAGAAGTCGATGCCGTCGCCGTCGATGTAGTCGAGGACTTCGGGTTCGAGCACGAAGAACCCGCCGTTGATCCAGCCCTCCCCCATCTGGGGTTTCTCGGTGAACGAGGTGACCGAATCGCCGTCGAACTCGAGCGATCCGAACCGAGCAGGCGGGCGCACCGCGGTCAGGGTGGCCAGCTTGCCTTGGGCTCTGTGGAAGGCCAGCAGCTGGTCGAGGTCGACGTCGGCGACACCGTCACCGTAGGTGGCCATGAAGGTGCCGTCGATGAAGGGCGCCATCTTTCGGATGCGGCCGCCGGTGTGGGTGTTGAGGCCGGTGTCGATCAGCGACACGCTCCAGGCCTCGTCGGGCTCCTGGAGGTGGCGGATCACCTTGCCTTCCCGCAGGTTGACGGTGAGGTCCGAGGCCAAGTGGGCGTAGTCGGAGAAGTAGCGCTTGATGAACTCGCCCTTGTAGCCGAGCGCCACCAGGAAGTCGCTGTGTCCGTAGTGGGCGTAGTGCTTCATGATGTGCCACATGATGGGGCGTCCGCCGATCTCGACCATGGGTTTGGGTCGGGACACGGTTTCTTCGCTGAGACGGCTGCCGGTTCCTCCGGCCAGGATCAGAGTCTTCATGCTCGCACCTCCGTGCGGTCGGCGCCGTTGGCTTCGGGTTCGGGTACCGGGCTGACCGTGGTCGCTCCGAAGCGGGCGACCTGTTCGTCCCACAGTCGCCAGGCGAAGGAGTCGGCGGGCCGTTCGATGTCGGCGATGGTGATGGCCTGGTCCTTGGCGACGTCGTTGACCAGGACGCAGAGATCGCTGAGGCCCTGGGGCAGCAGGTCTTCGGCCCGGGCCTGGCCCGAGTTCTCCATGACGCCGTAGACGGTGAACCCGCCGATGCCGTCGAGGGTCTCTCCGGCAACGCAGTCCTTCTTGGCCATCGAGATCACGTCGGTGACCGGGGCGCCCAGCGGTGTGAGGGCGGCATCGCCGAAGCATGCAGCTCGGGCGATGGTGGCCGGGGTTTCGATCGGGCTCTGGTGGTAGGGCTGGTAGAAGGTGTAGAGGGGACCGTCGCCCATCTTGTAGCACTTCATGTAGCGGCTGAGCCACAGGTCGTCGGTGTGGCCGAGGATGAACACACCGAAGCTGGGTTCGGCGCCGATGATGTAGTCGACGTAGCCGGGGCCGTTGATGAGTTCGTCGGCGTCGAAGGCTTCCTGGGCTGCGGTTTCGATCTGGCCCCGCACCTCGGGGGCTCGCATGCCTCGTTGCATGACGCCCATGCCGGTGCCGTTGGCCAGGGTGGCCATCTCGAACGCGATCTTGGAGCCGTCGGCGAAGCTGGTGATCATCTTGGGCCGCTGCCACACGTTCTTGGCGAACTCGGCCTGGGTCAGCGGCGTGCGGTAGTGATCGAGGAGGCTCTTGATGTTGCCGAGCAGCAGCGGTTTCATGCCCCACATCTCGATCTGGCGTTTCAGGTTCATGAGCACACCGGGCTGGTCGCCGTCGGTGTCGGTCAGTACCACGCCCTTGGCGTCGGCGTAGGTCTTGAGAATGGGACCGAGGGTTGCGTCGAGTTCGGCGTTGACCAGCACGATGTGCTTGCCGGCGTCGATTCCGGCCATGACGACACGGCTGCCGTGTTCGACCTCACCGGTGGCTTCGACCAACACTTCGATGCCCTCGGCGGCGGCCGCCATGAGCGGGTCGGTGGTGACGGCGAGCGTGCCGGCGGCCATGGCGGCGGCCAGTTGGTCGGCGTCGGCCACTTCGACGAAGTCGGTGATGCCCAGGTTGGCCAGCACCTGGTGGATGGTTTCCATGGTGCGGTTGGCGATGACGGCGACTTCCATGCCGGGGGTGAACGGTTTGGAGAGTTGCATGATCAGACCTTGGGCCGCGAAGCCGGCCCCGCTGATGGCGATACGAATAGGTTTGCCGGCAGCCTGACGCTCCCGCAGTGCCGAATCGACGATGATCATGTTCGTGTATACCTCGGTTCCCTCGCGTGTTCGTGTCCCGACCCTCGGCGTTGGTGCGCCGTTGGCTGCCCACTCCATCGGCCGCTTGGCGACCCGACATTAGGCCAGAAAGAAACTCGTTGGCCCTCGCGACCCACCGTGATCGCCGGCGTCACGAGACAGCGTTGGTCCCGTGGGGCGAGTTTGCCCTGGTGGGCTATCCCCCCTCGTTCACCTACACTCTTGGTCAATGATGGACGACGGCGGCGGCGACTACGACGAGCTGGAGCTGCGGGATTACCTGCGGATCCTGCGCCGCAACTGGGCGTGGGCGTTGCTTCCCCTGGTTGCTGTCACCGGTCTTGCCATTGCGTGGACGGTCACGCGACCTGCGGTGTATCAGGCGTCGGCTCGGGTGTTGCTGGCCGACACAGCCGCCCAGGCCGCCCTCGACCCGGCGTCGCAGAACACCGGGTTCCTCAATCGAGAACTGTCGAACGAGATCAGCTTGGCTACCAGTGACCCGGTGGAGCTGTTGGTTGCGCAGTCGCTGGGGATCGATGTCGAGGCGCTGCCGTCGGTGGCGATCACGGCCGATTCGATGCTGACCGGGGGTGCACCCCTCGAAGAAGCCATCCAACAGCTCCACGGCGTCCCCGCCCTCGACGTCGTTCTGGCCGGACCACACACCGACTACGCCGCCACCCTGATCCGCTCCCCCGAGACCGTGGACGTCATCGACAAGATCGCTGCCGATCACAGCATCGTCCTCGTCGACTCCCCTCCCGTTCTACCCGTGACCGACTCCCAAGCCCTGGCCGCCACCGCAGTCGACCACGTGCTCCTGGTCGTACGAGCCGGCCAGAGCAAGCGGAGCGAAGTGACCGAGGCGCTCCGGCGCCTGGAGGCCGCAGGACGGCCCGCCACCGGCCTGATCCTGACCGAGGCCAAGTCCAGCGCCTCGAACTCCTACAAATACAGCTACTCCAGCAACAGCTGAGAGCAGCGGGGATGCAGTATCAGCCCAGGATGGCGGCGAGGGTGGCGATCACCCGTTCCTGCTGGGCTTCGGTCATCACCGAACCCGACGGCAGGCACAACCCACGAGCGAACAACTCGTTCGACACGTCGCCGCCGATCATCTCGTTGCCGGCGAACACGGGCTGCTGATGCATCGGCTTCCAGAACGGGCGGGACTCCACACCCTGGGCCGACATCTGCACACAGACCTCCATCGGATCGATGCCGGCCGGCAACAACCCGACACTCAGCCAATTGTTCGGCCGTTCGGTCACCCCGGCCGGCGCCCACGCCAGCTGCGGCAATTGCTCGCGGTACACGCGGTTGATCTCCGAGCGCCGCTTCACCTTGTCTTCCAGGCTGGCCAGCTGCGAACGACCGAGAGCGGCCAACAAGTTGGACATCCGGAAGTTGAAACCGATCTCGAGATGCTCGTACCACACATGATCCTCACGAGCCTGCGACGCCAACCAGCGGGCCTTGGCCACCATCTCGGGGTCGCCGATCATGGCCCCACCGCCGCTGGTGGTCATGATCTTGTTGCCGTTGAAGCTGTACACCCCGACCCGGCCGAACGTGCCGGCATGCTTGCCCTCGGACACGATGCTTCCCAACGCCTCGGCCGCGTCCTCGACGACGGGCACACCGAACTCGGTGCACACCTCGACCAGACGCTCGTAGTCGGGCACGAACCCGTACAGATCGACGGGCATCACGGCCGCCGGCAGCCGATCCACGGCCGCCCGCTCCGACAGAAACTGATGCAACACCTCGGGATCCATACACCACGTGGCAGCATCGGAATCGCAGAACACCGGCACCGCCCCCGCATGCACGGCAGCAAACGCGCTGGCCGCAAACGTCGCCGACTGCACCACGACCTCGTCGCCGTGCTCGACCCCGACCAGCTGCAAACCCAACTGCAGGGCCGCCGTCCCCGACGACAAACCGGCACACGCCGCCGCGCCCGTGTAGTCGCACAACTCGGCTTCGAACCCGTTCAGCTCAGGACCCAGCGGCGCGATCCAACCCTCGTCGAAGGCCCGCAGCAGGGCCTGACGATCCAGATCTCCCACGTCGGGTGCCGACAGGAGGATCCGCTCGACTGCCGCTGCGTTGGGATCAACGTTGCTCATGTTCGCCGTACTTTCCGTTCTCGGACGATGTGGAGGGTGGCTGACACCCTTGCCCCCACTATCGGCCTCCCGCACCAAGACCTTACTCGTTTTCGCCGAGGTGGCCGGGAAGTCGCCGGTGGGTGAATTCGCTCACCGCTCCCCGATCGGTCGCCTCGCCCGGCCTAAGTTGTACACCGTCGACCGTCGCTCAACCGTCACGGTCCAAGCGAACCGGCCGAAAGGACTGTGTGAGCATCGAAAGGACTGTGTGAGCATGTTGTCCGGATCTCAGCACCTCTCCCCCACCACAAGACGATCCACGGCACGAAACGTCGACGAACCCGGCAACGCTCGGGCCTACGTCTACGGAGCCGGCGGCCACTCCCAGGTCATCGCCGACGTCCTACGCGACATGGGGTACTCGGTCACCGCGTTCGTCAACGACTACCCCAACCGTGAACACCGCGCCATCGACACCACCCTGCCCGGAGTGCGCGTCGCCGCCCTGGCCGACTTCGAGCCCCTCGATGCGCCGCTGGTACTCGGCGTCGGCAACAACACCGAACGGCTCGAACTGGCCCGCATGCTGGGCGACGGCCCATCGCCACTGGTCGAATGGATCAGCGCCATCCACTCCAGCGCCATCATCGCCTCGACCGTCCGCCTCGGCGACGACAACGTGATCCTGCACGGCTCGATCATCCAGGCCAACACCCGCATCGGCTCCCACGTCCTCATCAACACCGCGGCCAGCGTCGACCACGACAACGTGATCGGCGACGGCGTCCACGTCTCGCCCCACGCCACCCTGTGCGGGCACGTCGAAGTCGGCGAAGGCACCCACATCGGCGCCGCCGCCACCGTCATCCCCAGCATCAGGATCGGACGCTGGTGCACCATCGGCGCCGGAGCCGTCGTCACCACCGACATCCCCGACCACGCCACCGCCGTCGGTGTTCCGGCCAAGGTGATCAAGATCGCCGACTGAGCGCCGATAGTAGGTCTACCGGGCCTGCGGTTGGTCGAATCCACCCACGGAACACCTACCGTTCGATGTCATACCATCAGGTAGGGGCGACACGGGAGCGGGACGGTCGAACGGCAGGAGGATGCTCGAGATGCGAGCAGAAGAAACGGTGGCAGCGCGACAACGAGACACGATCGAAGGGGCCTTCGATCTCGTGATCGTGGGAGCCGGCCTGTCGTCGTCGTACACCACGATCCGGTTGCTCGAGAAACTACGAGACCAGCCCACCGCACCCCGACCGCTGCGTGTGCTGCTGATCGAGAAATCGGGAGACTTCTTCGGCGGCATCGCCTACGGCCGGCAGTCGGGAACCAGCGCCCTGATCATCACCCCCCTCGACGAGTTCCTGCCCGCCGCCGAACTGGCCGACTTCCAGGCCTGGATGGCGACCAACGCCGACGAACTG
>CALACD010000449.1 GCA_937890445.1 uncultured Acidimicrobiia bacterium
GCGTTGGCCGACGCCGGCATCGATTCTCGAGAGGTCAACGGATTGGTCTGCTGTGATCTGCGTGAGTCGACCGATTTCGTTCCGGCCACGATTGCCGAGTACTGCGGTTGGCGAGTCAACTTCGCCGAGCGGGTCGACCTGGGCGGAGCCAGCCCGGTGGGCATGTTGTGGCGGGCGGCAGCCGCCATCGAACTGGGCCTGTGCGACGTGGTCGTCTGTGCTGCACCGAGCCGGCCCCGACCTCGGCCCGCGAAACCACTGGGGCCCAAGAAGGATTGGTCGACGGTCGGCGCCTCGAGCAACGAATGGGGATCGCCCCAAGCAGAGTTCGACATTCCCCACGGCAACGTGGCCCAGAATGCCGGCTATGCAATGATCGCCAACCGCTATGCGGCCGAATTCGGCTGGGACGAGCGGGCGTTGGCAAAGATTGCCAGCGACCAACGGAGCTCGGCCAATGCCAACCCCCTGGCGGTGTTTCGGGACACGCCGCTGAGCATCGACGACGTGCTGGCCTCCAAGATGGTGGCCGATCCGATTCACGTGCTCGAGATCGTCATGCCGTGCCAGGGCGGAGCCGCCATGGTGGTGACGTCGCGTGAACGAGCGGAGAGAACTCGCCACCGACCGGCCTTCATCACCGGCTTCGGCGAACACCTGGCCTACAAGACCCACAGCTATGCCGATGATCTGGTCCGGACGCCCATCGGGGTCGCTGCGACCCAGGCCTTCGACATGGCGGGGGTGGCGCGTTCGTCGGTCGACGCCGCACAGCTCTACGATTGCTACACCATCACGGTGTTGCTCACTCTCGAAGATGCCGGCTTCTGTGCCAAGGGCGAGGGCGCCGCCTTCGTCAGCTCCCACGACCTGTCCTATCGAGGTGACTTCCCGGTGAACACGCACGGCGGCCAGTTGGGAATGGGCCAGCCCGGCATGGCCGGTGGAATGACCCAGACCGTCGAAGCGGTGAGACAGCTGCAAGGCCGCGCCGGCCGGCGCCAACTCGCGCGAGCCGACACGATGTTCGTGTCGGGCACCGGCGGCATCATGAGCGAGCAGAGCGCGTTGATCCTGCAGGGAGCCTGAGCCATGGACACTCCGTCGCCACGACCCGCCCCCATCGAACCCGTGCCCACCCCGACATCACAGCGCTTCTGGGATGCCTTGGGCGAAGGGCGAGTCGAACTCCAACAGTGCGACGATTGCAGCAGCTGGATCTACTATCCGCGCAGCCGCTGTTCCAACTGCCTGTCTGCCAACCTCACCTGGCGCCCGATCGCCGGCACCGGCACGCTGTCGACCTTCACCGTGGCCCGCCAACCGACAACGCCGGCCTTCGCCGACGTGGACGAACTGATCCTGGGCGTCGTCGAGCTCGATGAGGGCCCCAAGATGACGACCTCGCTCGAGTATGTGGCCAGCGCCGACGTGGTGATCGGCATGCGGTTGGCGCCGGTGTTCGTCGCTGTCGGCGAGCACACGGTGCTCCGACACCGGCCCGCCTGATGCCAACGTCGAGCTGCAGTTCTGTACGGTGTCCGGCGATGGGCTCACCAACCGCTGTACGACACCGCCCGCCTACCCGGTTCGGCAGGCACCGCTCGATGGTTCCGGCGATGACGCTGTTCGTCGTACTGGCCCTGGCCGCCGGCGCCTGCACGTCGGGAGAGAGCTCCGGAGCCCCGACCACCACGACCGAGGCATCCACGGTCGTCACCATCGACCCGGTCAGCAGCCTCGTGGACGCCTGCCGACAGGAACGGTTGAGCGAAGATCCGAGCATCGAACGCTTGGCCCTCGATCCGTCGATCACCAATCTGGCCCTCGGCTTGCTTGCCGACGACGTCACCGAGGCGGCTCAGGGCTTCGCCGACTGCCTCGGCCCGGAGGACACCGCCATCTACCTGGCCACCGAGATCGTGATCGGTGGCCAACCGCTCCCACCCGAG
>CALACD010000450.1 GCA_937890445.1 uncultured Acidimicrobiia bacterium
AACTGGCGGGTCTCTTGGACGACTTCCGGCCCGATGTCGTTGCCGTGGAGCGGTTGTTCTTCCAGAACAATTCGATTTCGGCGGTGGGTGTGGCGCAGGCTGCTGGATTGGCGATGGCCGAGGGTGCGAGCCGTGGCCTTCCGGTGATGGAATACTCGCCGTCGCAGATCAAGGCGGCAGTGGCCGGGGACGGACGGGCGGACAAGATGCAGATGCAGGAAATGGTGCGGACGTTGTTGGGGCTCTCGGCGCTGCCGAGTCCAGCGGATGCAGCCGACGCGGCCGCCGTGGCGCTCTGCCACCTGGCTCACGATCCGGCGGGACGGTTGGGTCGGGACCTCTCGGCAGTCGGTCGGACGAGTCCGGGCGTGGAATCGGGTTCTCGGTCGTGATCGGCTCACTTCGAGGCACGATCATCGATCGCGGCCTCCCGCAGGACAAGGGAACCACGGAGATCCTCATCGAGGTGATGGGGGTCGGGTACCGGGTCACTGTCACCTCGACCACGTTGTCGAAGCTGGTGCTGAACGACGAGGCGTTGTTGCACATTCACCATCACCTCTGGGAGGCGGACCAGAAGCTCTTCGGGTTCGCCCACCGCGACGAACGCGACGCGTTCGAAGGCTTGTTGGCGGCTCACAAGGTCGGTCCGGCGCTGGCGTTGGCCATCATCGGCACCTACCCGCCGGCGGAGTTGGCTCGCGTGCTCGCCTCCGATGACATCGACGCCTTGTGCGCCGTGCCCGGTGTCGGCAGGAAGACGGCACAGCGTCTGCTGGTCGACCTGAAGTCGTCCCTGGTGCTACCCGTACTCGACACTGCCGATGGCACGCCGATCGATCTGACCTCGGCCGGTGTCGCCGGCTCGGCGGTGGCCGATGTACGCGAGGCCCTGACCAATCTCGGATACGGCACCGATGAGGTGAAGCGGGCGGTGGCCGGCATCCAGAGCGATCTGGAGAACGTCACCGATACCGGCATCCTGTTGAAGCAGGCGCTTCGGGTCCTGGCCGAGGCCTGAGAGCATGCCGAGAGATGAATGGGTCGACCCGGCCCCGATCCCGAGCGATGATCACGAACCGGTCCTGAGTGACGAAGCCGGACTCCGTCCGCGATCGCTCGAGGAGTTCGTCGGGCAGACCGAGCTGAAGGAGCGCCTCAGTGTGATCCTGGAGGCCGCTCGGGCCCGGGGCAAGGCCGCCGATCACCTGCTCTTCGGTGGTCCTCCGGGGCTGGGAAAGACGACCCTGGCCGGCATCGTGGCAACGGAACTGGGGTCCCACCTGCACATCACGTCCGGCCCGGCAATCGAGCGGGCCGGTGATCTGGCTTCCATCCTCACCAAGCTCCAGAGCGGCGACGTGCTGTTCATCGACGAGATCCATCGACTACCTCGGGCAGTCGAGGAGGTGCTCTATCCGGCCATGGAGGACGGCCAGATCGATGTCGTGTTGGGCAAGGGCCCGGCGGCCCGGAGTATCCGATTCGAGTTGGAGCCCTTCACACTGGTGGGCGCCACGACTCGGACCGGACTGATCACGGGACCGCTGCGGGACCGATTCGGCTTCGCGTTCCGTCTGGAGTTCTACAACGCCGATGATCTCGACATCATCGTGCGGAGGGCCGCCGGCGTCCTGGGGGTCGATCTGCGGGCCGAGGGCGCAGGCGAGATCGCTCGCCGCAGCCGAGGAACGCCACGAATCGCAAACCGCTTGCTGAAGCGGGTCCGCGACTATGCCGAGGTTCGAGGGCACGGAGTCCTCGATCAGGAGGCGGCGGCCGATGGGCTCGAGCTCTTCGGTATCGACGACCGGGGTCTGGACAAGGTCGACCGAACCTTGCTCGAGAACCTCTGCGTTCACTTCAACGGAGGTCCGGTGGGACTGTCGACGCTGGCCATCAGTGTCGCCGAACCCACCGAGACGGTCGAGGACGTCATCGAACCCTTCCTC
>CALACD010000451.1 GCA_937890445.1 uncultured Acidimicrobiia bacterium
TTGTCGGCCTATCTGCTCAACCGCACCCGGGTCGGTCTGCGCATCCGAATCAGCGGCGAGAACCCGAAGGCCGGCGAGTCGTTGGGTGTCAACATCTATGCCCACAAGTACCTGGGGGTGATGATCAGCGGAGCGCTGGCCGGTATGGCCGGGGCGTTCATCGTGTTGGAGCTGACCGGCTTGTATCGAGGTGGGCAGACGACGGGTCGTGGCTTCATCGGGTTGGCGGCATTGATCTTCGGGAACTGGCGGGCCATCGGAGTGTTGGCCGGTTCGCTGCTGTTCGGGTATCCGTTCGGTTTGTCGTTGATCGACTTCAGTGCCACCAGCAAGGGCGAGGCGACTCGGTCCTTGTTGTTGGTGATCGCCATCGCCCTGATCGGGGTTGCGGTGTGGGCCTACCGGTCCGAGAAGAAGTTCGACGTGGCCCTGGCCCTGGGTCTGGCCGTGGGATCGGTGATCTGGTACTTGAGTACCAGTTCGGCGCCTTCATGGTTGCCGAACACGATGCCGTACGCGCTGGTGCTGATCGTGCTGGTGTTCGCCAGCCAACGGTTGCGCCCACCGGCGACGGCCGGGGTGCCGTTCCGTCGGGGCGAAACGTGATCTCTCTGGCCACGGCCAGGGAGCTGCCCAAGCTGCTGCTGCACGATCATCTCGACGGCGGTCTCCGCACCTCGACCATTCTGGAGCTGGCCGAACAGTCGGGTCATCGGTTGCCCAGTACCGATCCCGACGAGCTGGTGGCGTACTTCCGGGCCGGGGCCGATGCCGGCGACATCCTTCGCTATCTCGAGACGTTCGGTCACACGGTTCCGCTGTTGCAGACGCCCGAGGCGCTGCATCGGGTGGCGAGGGAGGCGGCAGAGGATCTGGCTGCCGATGGGGTCATCTATGCCGAGGTCCGGTTCGCTCCCGAGCTGCACGGGATGGCGCTCGATGCCGCCATCGAGGCGGTGGTCGGCGGGTTTGCCGACGGCGGTGCCGGTCGAGACATCACGGTGAACACGATCGTGTGCGCCATGCGAACCGAGCAGCGGTCGGCCGAGGTCGCCGAGGCCTGTGTGCGCTGGTTGGCGAGCGATCGGGAGGCCGGGGTGGTTGCCTTCGACCTGGCCGGGGCCGAGACGGGCTTTCCGCCTTCGGATCATCTCGAGGCGCTGGCCATTGCCCGGGCCGGGCTGGCTCGTGTCACGATTCATGCTTCGGAGCCTCCGGGCCTGGAGCTGATCGCTGATGCGTTGCGTAACGGGGCCGAGCGGATCGGTCATGGGGTGCGTCTGATCGAGGATTGTTCCTTCGATGGCGATGGTGGTCTGCTGCTCGGTCCGTTGGCTCGCTATGTCCGGGATCGTCAGGTTCCGTTGGAGCTGTGCCCGTCGTGCAACGTGCAGATCGGGGCGGTGCTGACGTTGGCCGATCATCCGATCGGCCCGTTCCTGCGGGCCGGTTTCAATGCTTCCATCAACACCGACAACCGCCTGATGTCGGGTGTGTCGGTGTCGAGTGAGGTGGCCGACGTGGCTGCCGCGTTCGATCTGTCGTTGGCCGAGGTCGGTCGGGCTCAGCAGAATGCGGTTGCGGCCAGTTTTGCGTCGCACGCGATGAAAGCCGTGCTCTCGGCTCGGGTAGCCTCGGCGTTCGATGCTGCTGACTGACCTTGACCTCGAACGTTGGGAACAGGACGGGTTCCTCGTCCTGCCTGATCTTGTTCCCGCCGACGCCTGCGACGAGCTGATGACTCGGGGGTCCGAGCTCGTTGCCCGCTACGACGACGACGATGAGCGTTCGGTGTTCACCACCGACCAGCAGGACCGTCACAGCGACGACAAGTTCCTTCGGTCGGGGGCCACCATCGATTTCTTCTGGGAGACCGAGGCCCTCGACGCCGACGGCAATCCGGTGCTCGACGGTGCGGTCGGTTTCAACAAGATGGGTCATGCCCAACACGATCTCGATCCTGTCTTCGATCGATTCTCTCGGCAGGATCCGTTGCCGGCGCTGGTGTCCGAGCTGGGGATGACCGATCCGCTGCTCCTGCAGTCGATGCTGATCTTCAAGCATGCCGGGGTCGGTGGTGAGGTGATCTCGCATCAGGACGCAACGTTCCTGTACACCGATCCGGTGACGGTCGTGGGGTTGTGGTTCGCCCTGGAGGACGCCACCGTCGAGAACGGTTGCCTGTTCGCCCAGCCCGGCGGCCACAAGGGGCCGCTCCGTCAGCTGTTTCGGCGGGCCGATGGTGGGGGCACCGAGTTCGTGGACCTGGATCCCACTCCCCTGCCCGAGTTGGGTGCCGCGGAGCTGGTGCCGCTGGAGGTGACGAAGGGGACGTGCGTCGTGCTGCACGGGCTGTTGCCGCATGGTTCGCATCCCAACCGGTCCGGCCGTTCTCGGCAGGCCTACTCGGTCCATCTGATCGACGGCGCCGCCGACTACCCGGCCTTCAACTGGCTGCAACGCCCGAACCTACCTCTGCGGGGTTTCGACAACGCCCGCCGTTGATCCGATCGCGTCGACCCGGAGCCGTTGAACGCGAAACCTTTTTCTGGCATTCTTTCCCGTGCGCGGAGGGTGTGTCGCGCCATGGGCGAAGGAATTCTGGGGTGGAACAGCTGATCGAACCGCGGTGGATTCGTTGGGTTCACGGTGTTGCGACGTATGGGGAGCCAACCGACACAGCGTTGGAGCGACGGATGGCGTGGAACCTTCACCTGTTCGACGCCAGGAGCGACGGATTGGGCGGGGCCACCCTGGTGGCATCGGTGCTGACGAGCACAGCGGCGCACATGTCGTACCGGGTTCGCCACGGCCAGCCAACGGCCATTCCGGCGGCGTTCGTGCTGTTGCTCGCGGCGATGTCGAGCGCTGCCATGCCGCTGGTTTCCGATCCGATGCCTGCTTCGGTGCACGTCTCCACGGCAGGCGCCATGTTGTGCATGGTCTTCGTGCTGTTGCGGTGGCCGCGTTGGCAGCCGGGATGGGCACTGGCCAGTGCGGCTGCCCTGCTGGCGACGTCCATGGTGCGTGGTGCAATCGAATCCGATTGGGCGATCATCGGCGACTATCTGGTTCTGGGCGGTGCGGCCAGCGTCTTCGTTGGCTGTCTTCATCTGGTGGCGTTCGGCCTGCACGGGTCCCGGTTCCGTCGCCGGCTCGGTGCCCGTGTGATGGGGATCTCGTTTCTGGCGCTGGGCCTCTTGCTGTTCGGTTTGGGCAACCTCGAGAGGTACCGGGCGCTTGGTCAGCGGCGCGAGGCGCTGGCGTGTCTGTGTCTCGCGTTCACCACGATGGTCGTTGCCAACACACTGATGCGCATTCGCCATCAGGCCCCGTCCTAGACGGCAGGACTTTTCGTTTTCCACAGACCTGTCCTCTTGCACCTCACAGGGGCAAGGCCTCACCATGGGTGGTACGACGAGCACACGGAGAGAGACGCCGATGGGAACATTCACCGTAGAACTGGCCGGCAATCGTACGGAGCACATCGCCGCCGACGCCTACCAGCAAGAAGGCCCGTTGACGACGTTTTTCGTTCTCGACTCCTCCGATCTCGGCGGGTTCCAACGCACGGTGATCGATTCTTGGTCGCGACGAGTGGCGTCGTTCCGCACCGCGGACCTCGTCGCCATTCGTAGCACCAGCCACGAGGATCAGCTGGCTGCCGCCTGAAGTCCCCGCACCCATCGACAGCGGTTGGAGACGATCACGGTTGGATGTTCGGTCGCGGTTGGAGACGGCGCTCGGATGTTCGGTCGCGTATCAGGCCCGGGCGAGCGAGGTCAGTAGGCGCCGGCCCTGCTCATCACGACGCCGACGGTGCGGGCCAGGATGCGAGCGTCAGTGCGAAGGTTGCGAGCTTGGACGTAGTCGAGGTCGAGCACGATTCGCTGCTCGAAACCGACGTCACTGCGCCCCGACACCTGCCACAGCCCCGTGAGACCGGGTGGCACCGACAGAATTCGATCGAGCGCGGTGTTGAAGACCTCGACCTCGTACAGGGTGATGGGCCGGGGCCCGACGAAGCTCATCTGGCCCCGCACGATGTTGAGCAGTTGAGGGAGCTCGTCGAGGCTCCATCTGCGCAGCACCCGACCGACGGGCGTGATCCGGGGGTCGCCGACGACCTTGTGGCGATCGGTCCATTCGGTTCGGAACGACGGATCGGTGGCGAGCAGCCGTTCGAGACGCTTGTCGGCGTCGGCGTACATCGTTCGGAACTTCAGGCAGCCGAAGGTGGAGTAGTCGAGCTGGGTGCCACCTTGGGCAACACGAGGGTGGGCGTAGAAGGCCGAGCCCCGTGACGTCGCCCACACCACCGCCATGATCAAAAGGAAGAGAGGCGCCATCGCCACCAACATCACGACCGCGGCGGCGGATTCGCATCTCCGGCGCAGCCACCTGGCAATCGACGGCCCTGCTGCCGCCGACTGCCCTGCTGCCGCCGACTGCCCTGCTGCCGATTGCAGCGAGGTAGCCGAACGAGCCTGCGGCATGTCGGACCGCCGGCCGGGGACACCGCGCTCGATCGGGCCCGGAGCATCGAGAAGAATCTTCGGTCGTACCTCGTCGCGGAGATCGAGAACGGGCAGAGGGGCCTCCGCTCCTCGTCTCCTGCGAACTGATGTCTTGCTGCTCAAACTTCCCTCGCTTACGCGTCAGACTCCGCCCATCCCCACGTCGTGCGACAAGCTAGTCGTAGGAGCTGGCGAGGCGGTGGACCATCCCAACCGGGATGATCCACCACGTTCGCGCTCCGGGGACGCTATCCAGTCCCACCGTCCCCAGTCCCACCGCCGCCTATCTCACTGTCGCCTATCTCACTGCCGCCAATCCCTCCGTCGCCCAAGTCAGTGCCGCCCAGCTCACTGCCACCAACTTCGGTGACGCTGACTCTAACCGCCGACTCTCACCGGATGCGAGCATCGGCCGCGTCGTGATGCGGCCGCGCGTTGGGGTCGGGGCTGCGGCGGTCAGCTCCAGCCGTTGTGGAGGTGCGGGGTCTGGCCGGGCTGGGCCAGGAACACGGGTGCGCTCGATCCGCAGGTGGCGCCGGGAACGTTCTCCGGCGTCGCCACCAGGACGCCCTCGTAGGCGTGATCGGCAACGGCGGCGTCACACACGAACGATTCACCGATGCGGATGCCGTTCTTGGTGATCAGTTCCTGGTGGCAGACGAAGGCGCCGGTGCCGGTGACGTCGGGGTTGAGGGTTTCCAGGCCCCAGGTGTCTCCGGCGACCAGTGCTACCTTGCGGTCGGCGAAGTAGCGGGCTTCGGCCAGGTAGATGCCGGGCTCTTGACTGAGGTAGAGGCCGGGGTCGTCCTTCACGTGGGTCCAGCCGGTGTTCAGGATGGGAACGTCGCCGGGGCCGATGCCCTGCCAGATGTGCTGGCGGTTGAGGGCCCACTCGATGTCGTGCACGGTGATGCGATAGTCACCGTTCAACACCGGTTTGCCGTTGTGGACGAAGTAGCTGTCGGTGTCGCCGTTGTGGACCTTCAGGCCGATGATGTCGAGGATCACGCCGCGTGTGACGACCGGCCCCATGTGCTCGTTACCCAGGGCGCTGGTGCCGAGCGGTTGGGCGATGTCGGGGCCCTGGAAACCGTTGTAGTAGGTGGTGCCGATGCCGATGTGGTTGAGGCCGTCGATCTGGGTGGCGATCTGGAAGGTGAAGTTCTCGGCGAAGCGCTCCTCGTGGCCCGTGAGTTCGTTGGCGCCCAGGGGTGTGGTCCCGGATTGGATTCCGCCACCTTCGACGAAGCCGGGGGCGGCCTCGTAGCCGAAGACATAGCAGTACATCTCGTGGAGGCGTGGTGGCTCGCTGGGGAAAGCCGGGAAGCCGTTGTACATCTCCTCCCCCATCTGGTAGCTCTTTACCGGCTTGGTCAGGTCGAGCTTGCGCATGGCTCGGGCCGTGCGCTCGGGGGTGAGCTCGTTGAACGAACCACGCTGGTCGTCGGGACCGTAGGGCCCCGGCACCCAGGCACCGGCCTTGGCTGCTTCGACGTCGAACATCTCGTCGGTGTAGGGCCCGCCCTCTGGCACGTAGTGATCGTGGGCACCGGCCGGCGACGCCCCCAGAACCGACCCGCCGACGGCGGCCACTGCACCGGCGGCCCCGATCTTCTTCAACGCGTCGCGCCGGCCGTGGTCGGCGGCACCGTGGTTGGACTCGTGCGCCTTCTGATGCGCGAGGAAGTGCTGGGCAAATTCAAACTTCATGTTCCGTTGTCCCCTCGGGTACGGGCCGTTGCGGTGCGGGTCCCAAGATCCGCCGACCCATTGGCCAAGCTAGTCAGTGCTTGGCCTGACGGCCACTCGTTCCCCAGGAGCTGGGTTACGGGGAGCATCCCACCGTTTCCACTGCCACGGAGGCCGGTCGACCGGACCGTCATGACGCCTCAAATCGCCTCCCTTCTGCCGACCGCGGGTCCGCCCCAGCGTCGCCTCACTCACGGTCGACGAGACCGGTGCGGTCACCGTGGTCTGCTTCAGCGTCGGTTGCCGGGCCGAAGGTTGCTGAGTCGACGGTGCCGGGTCGAAGGTTGCTGAACCGACAGCGCTGAGTGAGCAGAACATCCCTGGCAGTAGCCATGTCCGATCTGTACCCTCGGGTCGGTGACCCAGGCGAAGAGTCTCCCGGCGGAGCTGACCCTCAGCGACTATCTGACGATTGCGAGAAAGCGTCTGCTCTGGGTCGTGTTGCCGATCGTTCTCCTCACCCTGCTGGGCGTGTTCTCCGCTCTTCGCCAGACGCCGAGCTATCAGTCATCAGCGATCGTGACCATCGGCAACAACGCGGCCCAGGCTGCGCTGGGGCAGTCGTCGCAGAACAGCAGCTTTCTGGATCGTTCGATCTCGAACGAGATTCTGCTGGCGTCGAGTGATCAGTTCGAACAGCGGGTGCGCGACGAGCTCGGTTTCGTTCCCGATGTGTCGATCCGGGCCTCGGACGATGCGGACGCCATCGTGTTCACTGCACGTGCCGATAGCGCCGAAGACGCGGCCTTGCATGCCAACACGTGGGCCCAGGCGTTCACCGACCTCAAACAGGAGCAGCTCCTGGCGAGTACGCAGGCTGCGACCGATCAGTTCCGTGATCGGCTGACCGAACTCGAAGCCGAGCGGACCGAACTGCTCCAGCCGGTGTTCGATCTCGAGGACGCACTGGCGCGGGCCACGACCGAGGAGCGGATTGCCGCCGTCCAACGAGATCTCGATCGCCTCCAGCGCCGTTTGGAACCTCGGCTGAACCTGATCGACAGCGAGACCGACGCCATCACGAACAGCATCACTACCTTGCAGCTCAATGGCGAGCTGGCATCGGCGGGAACCGCCACCATCGTGCAGTTTGCCGCCCCGCCGTTGGGCAGCAGCAACGCTCCCTTGTGGCGAACCGTGCTGCTGGCATTCGTCGCTGGGTCGGTGCTCGGGGTGGCCGCTGCCTTGGCTGTGGAGAGTATGGACACGACGATTCGGTCGCTGGATGATCTCCGCAAAGCAACTGGCCACCCGGTTCTCGGCGAGATTCCTCGATCCGACGACACGAGAGCGATTGCCATCGCGGCAGCGAACCCTGCCGGCAACCCGGTTGCCGACGGCTACCACAGGGTCCGATCGAGCCTGCAGTTCACCCTGGCGACGCTGGACCGGCCGGTCCGAACGATTCTGGTGACCAGTGCCAATCAGTCGGAAGGCAAGTCGACGACCGCCTCCAACATGGCCTGGAGTTTGGCCGCCTTGGGTCAGAAGGTCTTGCTGATCGATGTCGACTTCCACCGGCCGACCGTGCAGGCGACCTATGAGATCGAGAGAGAACCCGGGCTGAGCGGGGTGATTCTCGAACAAGCGGCTCTGCATCTTGCTGCGACACGTTTTGCCGGACCATCGGGAGAGATTGCCGTGCTGCCCACGGGCAATCTCCCTCCCTCCCCTGCGGATTTCCTGGGCTCCAGGCCCTTCGTGTCCACACTCGCCTCGTTCGGCGAGGAGGCCGACCTGGTGGTGCTCGATGCTCCTCCCGTTCTCCCCGTGGCCGATGCGTTGACTCTGGCCGAACTGGCCGACGGCATTCTGGTCACGGCGTTCGCCGGGGCGACCAAGCGGGACGATCTGCAGAAGACCTTGACCCAGTTGGAACAGGCCGGCGGACGCGTGCTGGGCATCGTGCTGGTCGGATCGTCGGTCAGCCGGAGCTACCGGGACTACTACGGTGACGCAGCGCGCCAACACTCGGCGGAGGCAACCGACTTCATCCGGTCGCCCACGCAGCTGCGCCTCTTGTTGGCCGAAGCACCGATCGACATCCGCGAATCGCCAGAACAGGCTGCCGACAGCGTCAAGGCAGCAAACGACAAGCCAGCGCGCACCAGCATCTGACAAACCACGTGCTGTCGCCCGACGATCCGGGGCCCCAAAGTTTAAACGGCTTTCGATGGCCCATTGCCGTAGGTTGTCGAGCGCTGTAGCGTATGGTCTGGTTCCAGAGCAGGGCGGCGGCGAAGCCCGGAGGAAGAAATGAACGTCTTCGACGGGTCGACCCTGTTCCCTCTTCAGGGTTCAATCAGCGATCTTCGGTGTCACTGGTGACCAGGCCTGAACCACCCCCCGCGGGCCATCTCTGGCTGGTCGATTACGCCGGTCACCCGTTCACGGCTGAGCTCGCCGCCGAATTGGCACGCCGCGACCAGCCGCTGACCTATTCCTATTGCAGTTCGAACGCGACGCCCCACGCAGACTTCGATCAGCTCGCCACCACTGGCGTACGTGTCGAACCAGTCGATCTCGGACGACAGTTCTCGAAACACCATCCTGTTCGCCGGGCGCTCGACGAAATCGAGTACGGGGCTCGCACCGCCTGGAAGATTGCTCGCGCATCAGCACCAGGCGACAAGCTCGTCGCCTGCCAAGTCCCTGTTCTCAGCGCGCTCATCTTGCTCGCCCTAGCGAGGGTCAAGCGTTTGGATTACACCCTGTGGCTGCAGGACATTCAGGCCAATCTGGCCTCGCTCTCTTCCCCAAGCGCGGTCGCTTCGAGCCTGGCTCGTCTCGAGCGACTTCTGATGCGCCGATCGCCTCGGGTGGTGGCGATCTCGGATTCGTTTGCAGCCCAAGTACGAGCCTCTGGCCACACGGGCCCGGTGGTCGCCCTGCCGAACTGGGCTCCCTTGAGCCAGATCACACCAGGTCCGCGAGTGAACGAGTGGTCGGAGCGACAGGGGATTCGCCGCGACACGTTCCGGGTCGTGTATTCGGGCACCATGGGCAGCAAGCACCGCGGTCCCGACGTGGCTGCCATTGCCCGCCAGCTGCTGGCAAGCCCAGAGTTCGAGGTGATCATCGTGGCCTCGGGCGAAGGTGCCGAATTTCTACGCGACCAGGCGGACCTGCAAGCCAGCAACAGGTTCCATCTGCTGCCCCTGCAGCCGCTTGCCGATCTCTCCAACGTCCTCGCCACTTCGGACTGTCTTGTCGTGACGCTCGACGAAAGTGCGACCGAGGCGTGCGTGCCGTCGAAGATTCTCAGCTACCTGTGCGCTGCCCGCCCGATTCTTTGCTTGATGCATCCGGCCAACCCATCAGCAGCACTGGTCGATTCAGTC
>CALACD010000452.1 GCA_937890445.1 uncultured Acidimicrobiia bacterium
GCATTCTTCTGGTGACCGAAAGCGCCCCGTTCGTCGATCCGGACCGACGCCCTACGCGACGGAACACGACGCCGTCACCGCAGGGACCGGTCTGTCTCGACCCCCTCACCAAACTGGCCGGGACCGCCGCGTTGCGAGACCACATCGACCACCTGATCGACGTCGGCAGGCACTTCGCCCTCTGCCATCTCAATCTCGACCAATTCTCCGAGATCAACCTCTCGATCGGGCACGACGATGGGGACCAGGTCCTGATCGAGGTCGGACGTCGTCTCCTCGGATCGGTTCGAGCCAACGATCTCGTCTCCCGGATCGGCAGCGACGAATTCGCCGTTGTCTTCGCCGATGTGTCCACCGCAGATCGGGCCGTGGCGATCTCGGAGCGAGTGGCGCGCTCGGTGGCGTCGAAGCCGATCCTCGTCGCTGATCATCAGCTGGCCGTCACCGCATCGGGCGGGGTCGCGCTCGGCACCGCCGGACCGAACACCGCCCGTGCGGGGTCAGTGGACCACGTCGACGAAACCGACCGGATCCTCCAACACGCCGCGTCTGCGCTCTATCGGGCCAAGATCTCCGGTCGGAACAGGATCGAACTCTACGATCGGACCTTGCGGGCGGAGATGGGAACCCGCGACCGACTGACGAGAGCCCTGCGTGACACCATCGGGTCGCGATCCTTCGAGGTGCACTATCAACCCATTCTCGATCTCGGCAGCTACGAGATCCGATCCGTCGAGGCCCTGGTCAGATGGATCGGCCCCGACGGCGTCTACGTCGGCCCCGATGAGTTCATCCCCATCGCCGAATCGGTCGGCCTGGCATCTGCCATCGACGGCATCGTGCTCGAGCGTGCGACACGAGACCTGGCCGATCTCCACGAACGGGGCCACGACCTGGGGCTCCACGCCAACTTGTCGGCCACGCAGTTGGCCAACCCGAGCCTGACGACCGATATCGCCATCACTCTCGCCGCTTCATCGTTCGACCCGTCCCGCTTGTGCCTCGAGCTGACCGAGACAACCTTGGCCACGGATCCCCGACAGGCCACCGTGTTGTTGGCCGGCATAGCTGACCTCGGAGTCAGCATCGCCATCGACGACTTCGGGACGGGCTACAGCTCGCTGGAGTATCTCAGCCGGTTCGCCATCGACGTACTCAAGATCGATCGGGCGTTCGTGAAGGAGCTGAACGCACGAGACACCGTCTCGGCTCAGCGGGCGGCCGCCATCGTTCGGAGCATTCTCAGTCTGGCTCGGGAACTGGGACTCGAGGTCGTGGCCGAAGGAATCGAGACGGCGGAACAGCGGGAAAAGCTGACATCACTCGGCTGTCGCCAGGGTCAGGGATTCCTCTTCTCCAAACCGGTGGCCATCGGTGCGCTGCAAGCGCTCCTGGCACGGCAGGCGAAACCGCATCCGGGCGTCAATCCAGGCGACGCAGATCCGTTCGGTAGCTGACCGACCGCTCGAGGTACTTCTGGGCTGCATCGGCGATCATGGCCGGGTCCACCCGATCGAGCAGGATCTTGGCCGGAATGCCCAGCGCCATGGCACGAGAAGGAACCTCGGTGTCATTGGTGACCACGGCGTTGGACCCGACCAGACAACCGGTGCGCAACAGCGCCCGATGCAAGACCACCGAACCGTTCCCGACCAGGACATCGTCCTCGACGACACAGCCCTCGAGGTGCACGAGATGGCCGATCACACAACGGCTTCCGACGATCGTCGGGTGTTCGTCGGTCGTGTGAACCACGGTCCCGTCCTGGATGGAGGTGCCGTCGCCGATGCGGATGCACCCCCTCCCGTCGCCTCGCAGGACAGCCTGGGGCCAGATCGACGAGCCGGCTCCGATGGTCACTTCACCAATGACGGTCGCCTGGGGATGGACGAAGGCGGTGGAGTCGATGGTTGGTTCTCGGTTGCCGAGTGCGTAGATGGCCACGGTTGGCCAGCCTAGTCCGAGACCGTCGTCAGAGCTGTGCCTCGACCCGGAGGTCGATGTCGCCCGCAGAGCGACCGGCCGCAGTCGTGATCACCTCGATGATCTCGGTGCCAACCAACTCCTGGCGATCCACCAGCGCGTCCCGCAAGGCCTCCACGATGTGCGCATTGGCCTGCAGTTGGGCTTTGGCACGAGCCTTCGCATCCTCGAGCAGTTCCTCGATCTGCTGACGGGTCCGGTCATCGGAGAGGGCGGCCAACAGGGGGCTCTTGCCCTCCTCGGCCGCTGCTGCGAACGAGACCAAGGAGGATCCCATACCCATGGTGCCGATCATCTTTCCGGCCAGACCGGTGGCATACACCAGGTCGCCGGCCGGGCCGGTCGAGATCTGATCGAACCACAACTCTTCTGCCACCAGGCCGCC
>CALACD010000453.1 GCA_937890445.1 uncultured Acidimicrobiia bacterium
GGTCAGTGGTCCCCAGGTGGTCGAGGGGCTGCACGGAGCCGGCTTCGCCAAGCCGTTGGGACGACTCAAGGAGTACACGGCCATCACCCCGCATGGCCATGAACGGTGAGCGGGTCGTCTTCGACGGTGAGCATTATCAGCTGCCTCGACCCGGTGGGGAAGGCAAGGCGCTGAGACTCGGGACCCCACCTCGACCGGAGCTTCCCATCTATCTGGCGACGCTCGGCCCCCGTTCGCTCGAGTACACGGGCGAGGTGGCCGACGGTTGGCTGGGGACATCGTTCCTGCCCGAACACGCCGACATCTTCCTCGACCACCTCCGTACGGGGGCGGCCAAGTCCGGGCGGACGCTGGACGACATCGACATCCAGGCCGGTGGCGTCTTCGAAGTCTCCGATGACGTCGATGCACTTCTGGAGCGCTATCGGCCGAGCCTGGCGTTCCAACTGGGGGCCATGGGGTCGGCCGAGACCAACTTCTACAATGCCGCGTACCGTCGAGCCGGCTTCGAGGATGCGGCCCGAGAGGTACAGCGTCTTTGGGTGACCGGCGACAAGGCTGCGGCCACGGCAGCGGTTCCCGACGAACTGGTGTTGGGTACGAACCTCATCGGCGACAGCGCCATGGTCGCCGAACGTATTCGTGCCTACGCCGCAGCCGGCGTCGACACCCTTCGCCTGGGGGTCACGGGACGAACGGTGTCGGACCGCATCACCAATCTGGAGCAGGCCGTCGACCTGGTCGCCTCGGCCACGGGTTCGGCCGGGGTCAGTTCCTCTTGATTCGCCCTCGCAGCGCGGCCAACGCCATGGTCTGCGAGATCACCCCGACGATCATGATGGCCAGGAGCCCCTTGCCCAGTGCAGCGCCGTCCCAGCCCTCGGTGACCAGCGAACGCATCGCGTCCAGGATGTAGGTGAGCGGGTTGAAACGTGCAATCGAGCGTAACCAACCGGTCAAGGCGTCGAGCGGCACCGTCGAGGTGGTCAGGAAGGCGAACGGGAAGAACAGCAGGAAGCTGCTGCCGACGGCGGCAGGGTTGCCGGTCTTGAGGGCGATGGCGTACGGGAAGCCGGTGAAGGCAAGACCCCAGGAGCCGGCAATGAGGATGAACGCGAGAAGACCGAGGACGCCGGTCTCGAACCCGACTCCGAGGATGAACCCCAGGATGATCACCGGAATGGTCAGGGCGCAGACCAGGACGAAATCGGCGATCATCAGGCCCAGCAGCAATGGCAGCCGTTTGACCGGTGTCAACAGCAACCGATCGAAGTAGCCGGTCTGGATGTCGGTCACGAGACTGGCCGCCCGCGACACGCCGGTGACCGCGAAGATGATGGCCGTCGGCAGCTGGAACGCCCGGTAGTCGAAGTTGCTGCCCGGCACCGACTCGGTCAGATCCTGCAGCGCACCGATGTTGACGATGAAGAAGAACGCCGGGATGAAGATGGCCGGGATGAACACCTCCTTCTCACGGGGAATGGATCGTAGGGCTCGACCGGCGATGGTGACGAGGTCGGTCACGAAACCCGAGGGTCTGGCCCGAATGTCCTGATGCTGCTCGGTCATGCATCCACCTCGATGCGACCGCCCGTGAGTTCGAAGAACACGTCATCCAAGGTGGGGGAGCGCATCGTCAACTGCGATACGACGGCTCCGCTCGCGTCGAGTGCAACGGCGACCGGGCTGACTGCCTGGGCCCCGTCGCTGACCGAGATCAACAGCTCGTCACCGGCGGTCTCGACGTGCTCGACCTGGGACACAGCGGAGACCGCCCGGGCGGCCGAGGCCAGGTCACTGGCCACCTTGACCACGATGACATCGGTGCCGACCTGGCGTTTCAGCTCGTCGGGAGAACCCTGGCCGACCAGGCGACCGTCGCTGATGATGCCGACTCGATCGGCCAACTCGTCGGCTTCCTCCAGGTACTGGGTGGTGAGGAAGATGGTCGTGCCGAGTTCGGCATTCAACCGCCGCACTTCGTCCCACACGAACGTCCGGCTGGTCGGATCCAGTCCGGTCGTTGGTTCGTCCAGGAACAGCAGTCTCGGGTTGTGCATCAGCGATGCTGCCAGATCCAGGCGACGCTCCATGCCACCGGAGTAGGTCTCCACGAATCGATCGATGGCGTCCATCTCGATCAGCGACGACAACTCTGCGATACGCCGATCGGCCTCGGCCTTCGTCAAACCGTAGAGGCGGGCCTGCAGGCGGAGGAGTTCTCGTCCCGTCTGCTTCTTGTCGAGCGACGCTTCCTGCAGGGCCACGCCGATCTGGAGGCGGATCTGGCCGGCACCTGTCACCACGTCGTGCCCCAGCACGGTGCAGGAGCCACCACTCGGCGTGATGAGCGTGGTGAGCATCTTCACCACCGTCGACTTCCCGGCCCCGTTCGGGCCGAGAAAGCCGTAGATCTCCCCTTCGGTCACCGACAGGTCGACCGAATCGACAGCCACCACGTCGCCATAGGTCCGACGCAAGCCGGTTGCGACGATGGCCAACGGCGTGAGCTCGGCCGACACCGAGATGCCCCTCGTCGACCCGTCCGGTTCCGAACCTTCCGTGCTCGAGCCGCTCGTGCCTGCCATGGCCGAACCCTAGCGCTCGGCCAGCAGATCCCGGATGGCCGCAGCCAGAAGGGCCGGCTGTTCGACATGCGCGTTGTGTCCGGCCCCGGCGATCTCGAAGTACTCGGCGTCGAAGGGTTCGACATCGCCGACCGGAACCATGGTGTCCTCGGCCCCTCGACCGAGCCGCACCGGGACCGCAAGGGCGGCCAGTTGATCGGCGAACGGCGGGAGAACGTTGCGGTACACCTCGGGGTCGGTGAGGAGTCTCCACCGGCCGTCCTCCTCCACGACGCCCGACGCAGCCGCCTCGGAGCCCGGCGAGACCAGACCGAAGAGTCCGCTGACCTTCAGGAATCGATCCTCGGCCTCGGCCCGGTCGTCGAACCAACGCACGCCCTTGTCGGCCACGGCCGCCGAACCGGCCAGCTCGGTCGGGGCCCAGGTGGTCTTGATCCCGAGCGCAACCAGCCCGGCCGCCTCGATCGGGGTGCGACCCAGAAGCGAGGCGCCCACGGCTCCTCCCAGGGAATGTCCGACCACGATCAGCTCGTGAGCTGGTGGCAGTTGCCCGGACAGCCGGTCGGCCAACTCGTCGGCGAAACCGTCGATGCCATAGATCGCGCGGCGCGGTCCGAGGCCATGACCGGCCAGATCGGGGGCCATCACCTCACCCTCGGTCCAGAGCTCGGCCAGGCCATCCCAGACCCGACCGGTGCCCGCCATCCCGTGGAGGCAGAGCAAATGGGTGGTCATGGTGTCTCCTCGATCTTGGTCGTTCCGGTTCGCGGCGTGAATCGGATCGGGAGGGATTTGAACCCGGCCTGGAAGCTGGATGCAAGTCGTCGGGGTGGTCCGGCCAGCTCGATGTCGTCCCATTGCGCCAACACTTCTCCCAGCATGGCCTCCATCTGGAGGCGGGCGAGGTGCGCACCAAGACAGAGGTGGGGGCCGGCCCCGAACGAGAGGTGAGGATTCGGCGAGCGATCGAGGCGCAACTCGTCGGGCTCGTCGAACACCTCTCCATCGCGGTTGCCCGAGGCGTAGAAGACCACGACCTTGTCGCCGGCTCGGATGTCGCTTCCGCCCAGTTCGACGTCGACGGTCGCCGTGCGACGGAAGTGCACGACCGGTGGGGTGAATCGCAGCAACTCCTCGACCGCCGTCGGCATCAGGGCCGGTTCATCGCGCAACCGACGAAGGGCGTCGGGGTGCTCGAGCAGCGTCAACAGCGCACCCGGCAGGCCATTGCGCACGGTCTCGTTACCAGCCACCGAAAGCAGGAAGAAGAAGTTCTGATACTGCTCGACGCTCAGCGACTCGCCGTCCCGATCGTGGTGGAGGAGTACCGAGAGCAGATCATCGCCCGGATCGCGGAGCTTCTCGGCCGCCAGGTCGTTGGCATAGACATACATGTCGTCGAGCGCGGCCCGAGACCTTGGATTCACCGGAGGACCATTCCCCGCACCGGGTTCGGCATAGTCCTCGTCCTGATAGCCGATCACTCGGTTGGCCCAGCGGTACAAGAGGTGCCGGTCCTCGGACGGAACACCCATCAGATCGGCCAGCGTCGCCACGGGAAGGTCAGCCGACACCTCGGTCACGAAATCGCACCCCCCGGCGAACCTCACCGCTGCGACCAGGTCATGGGCCCTGGCCTCGATCGATGCCCGCAGCCCTTCGGCGGCGCGGGGCGTGAACGAACGACTGACCACGCGGCGGAGCCTGGTGTGATCGGGCGGATCCTGGTTCAACATCATCTGCTGGATGAACGGCAGATCCTCGGCCGCCGGGTCTCGGATCTGAGTCGCCCCTGCGTGCGAGCTGAAGACCTCGGGGTTGCGATTCACGGTCTCGATGTCGCGGTGGCGAAAGACTCCCCAGAATCCCGGACCGGCCGGCCAATCCTCGAACGACGTCTCCTCACACCAGGAGACCGGAGCATCTCGTCGCCGCCGGGCGAACTCCTCCCAGGGGATGCCATCGAGAAAGGAACGCGGGTCGTACAGGTCGACTGCCATCGACCAGAAGTTAGCGGGCTCGATTCTCCTGGAGCCAGAGGTCGTAGAACAACGGATCGGCCAGCTGGCTGGGATGGTGGCGCTCCGACACCGACATCACCATGGTCGGGAGCAGTTCGAACAGGAAACTGACGGTCCACCGCACGAGGTTCAGGTGGGCCATGGGGTGAACGACGCGGCGAGTCGCCACCAGCATGACCATCGTGTTGATCCAGGCGAAGAGCGCCAGGAGCACGGCCGACAGAGTCATCGCTGCGGCGTACATCACGCGCCCCCCACCGATGGCGCGATAGACGTCGATGGCCACACACTTGTGTTCGACTTCCTCGGCGAGATGCCACTGGAACAACCCAGAGGGCACGGGATCGGCGTCCTCGAACAACTCGCTGGCATGGTCGGCCGTCCAACGAGCTGCTGCGAAGGCGACGGCTTCGAAACCCGCTGCGAACGCAACGCCGAACCGTCTGTTGTGGACGTTGGTGAGACGCTCGAAGACCCCACTCATCCAACGTTCGCTGATCGACAGGAGGCCGAAGCGATCCACCACCAGATCGTTGAAGCGCCGATGCTGAGCGTGATGCTGGCCTTCCTGTCGGAGGTAGGCCAGGGTCTCGTCATGCAGCGCGCCGTCGAGGTTCGACGCCACGGCACGGATCGAGCGGACCACATAGGGCTCGACGTACGGCATGAGCAGCGAAACGCCGTTGGCGGCGCACGCGAACTCGGGCCGAGTCCGATGCCAGATCACGTTCATCTCGGGCGGATACTCGAAGCGGGTCGGATGGAAGGCCAGGGCTCGACGACCGGCGTCGGCCACAGCGCCGGCAGGGCGTGCGGCTTCGGGATCAGCAGCGGGGAAGGCGGCAATGCTCATGCATGGGCTCCATCGGCACCGCGCCCTGGTCAATTGAGGCCCATCGGTCCGTGGAGGCCCATCGGTCCGTGGAGGCCCATCGGTCCGTGGAGACCCATCGACCGGCACCGGCAGACGACCTGGGGTCCACCGGGATGAAGGGAGTTGCCCGTTCTTGATTCGGTTTCGGGCGCCGAGATCGCTATGATGCTCAGATCCTCCTGTGAACTTCCGATGGATGTTCCAGATTCTCCGGTCATGGTCACCAGGCCGCAGGATGACGGGCAGTTGTCCGGACGAGGATCTGGTACCGACCGCAGATGCGGGGTCGATCCGAACGCACTTCCACCGGACAGTCCAGTGAAGGTGCGGTCAGACATACGGCCCAGGGCTATGAACGGAATGCTCCGATTTCCACCACAATGATCCCCTCCAGTCCGTTCGTCGGACCGCCGCCATCGTCCCGTGGATTCGCGGACCTCGTGCAGCGGTACGTCGACGGCTTCGCCTCCGAGTCCGAGGTCGAGCACCTCACCGACCACCAGGACGCACTCATCAGGGTGCTGTTGCGGCTCCTCGACGACGCTGATGAGGCGCTCGAATCGGTTCGGTCCAGGGTCTCGGGCAGTGAACGGGCGGTCGTTCTGTCCGATTTCGAGGATGAACACCAACGGATCGATGACCTCCTCACCAGCCTGATCGGGCCCCCCGAAGACACCACACCGGACCGATCCCGTGTCAGCAGCGAACCGGTGTTGATCGAGGAACCCGAGACACCGGGCACGACGCAGCTCCAGCTGTCTTGGATTCCGGGTCGGATACTGGCCTGGAGCGGCGGCGACCGCGCACCGTCCGGCGACGCCGACGACATCCGAACTCGACTCGAGTCCGCCGGGATTGCA
>CALACD010000454.1 GCA_937890445.1 uncultured Acidimicrobiia bacterium
CCCACCGAAATTCGTCAGCGGACGGCTGGTCAAAGGCGGCGTGTACTCTGCCGCCGGCTCGAAGACCGGCGAGGTCAAGGTCGCTACATCGGTGCTGAGCGCGGCTGCCGCCGTCACCACCTTGAACGTCGATCCAGGGAAGAAGATGTCTCGATACGAACTGGCCCTCAATGGCTGGTCTTCTCGCTCGTTCAACTCGCCGTAGGCGTCGTTGACGACCCTCCCGTCATGGCTGGCCAACACGTTGGGGTCGAAGCTGGGATAACTCCACAGGGCCAGGATGTCACCGTTTCGAGGATCGATGGCAACGACCGATCCCCGGTTGGGGCCGAGGGCATCTCGGGCCACGGTCTGCAGATCGTGACGAAGCGTCATCACCACTTCACCGGTCGGGTCCTGCTCTCCCAGGAGCCCGGCCAGTCCTCCCAGCTGGAGCTGCGGGGTTCGACCAACCAGAGCGTCGTTGAACGTTCGCTCCAGCCCCTCGGCGCCGATGTTGAACGACAGGTAGCCGGCAACCTGGGCATAGAGATCGCCCTCGGGGTACTCGCGTTGACGTTCGAAGACCCCGTCGCTGTCGACCGAGCGGGCGACGACCACCGCGTCGGCGGTCACGATGGGACCGCGCGCTCGACTGAAGTCGCGTTGCACCGTCCGGGTGTTGGCCGGATGTTGCCGCAATGCTTCGGCATCGAACACCTGGACCCGATTCAGCTGGATGAACAGGACCGTGAAACAGACGAGCAGCGCGATGACCACATGACGCATCGAACGATCGATGCTCATGCTGATGGCCTGCGTTTGGCGGCCTTCGCCGCAGCCGACCGGTGAGAGATCCGGACCAGGATGGCGAGGATGATGTAGTTCGAGATCAGCGACGACCCGCCATAGGAGACGAACGGAAGCGTCACGCCGGTCAGCGGTAGCACCCGCAGGATGCCGCCGATGATCACGAACGCCTGGAACCCCAGCAGCGCAGTGAGACCAGCAGCCAAGAGCTTCTCGAAGACATCTTCGGTCTGGGATGCCACCCGGAAGCCAGCGGTCACGAACAGCAGGAAGCTGACGAGGATGATGGTCGCCCCCAACAGGCCGAGCTCCTCGCCGATCGAGGCGAAGATCATGTCCGTTGCCGCGAACGGGATCTTGCCCGGGGTACCGAGGCCGAGTCCGGTCCCGGTCAGCCCGCCGTCGGCCAGGGCGAACGCCGCTTCGACGATCTGGAAGCCGGCGCCCTTCGGGTCGTTGAACGGGTCCAGCCAGATGTCGACCCGCCTCTGGACGTGATCGAACTGCCGGAAGGCCAGGAACGATCCGGCGCCGAACATCGACAGGCCGATCAGCACATAGGCGGCCCGGCTGGTCGCCATGTACAGCATGGTGATGAACAGGGTGAAGAACAGCAACGACGAGCCCAGATCTCGTTGGGCGATCATGACCAACAGCGCAACACCCCACGCCAACAGCACCGGTCCGAAGTGTTTCAGATCGGGCAGATGGACGGGTCCGAGGCGGCGCGTGCTGACCGTCAGCAGTTCACGCTTGTCGACCAGGTAGCCGGCAAGGAACGTCGCCAGGACCACCTTGGCGAACTCGCCGGGCTGAATACTGAAGGGACCGATGCGCAGCCAGATGCGGGCGCCGTTGATGTTGACCCCGAGCCGGGGAACCAACGGCAACAACAGCAGGATCACACCGAGCAATGCGAACGAGTATCGGTAGGGCTCGAGCCGACGCACGTCGGACACCACGATGAGGGTGACGGCGAAGCATCCGAGGCCGATGAAGGTCCACGCCGATTGGCTGTCGGCAAGGTCGGGATCGAGGCGAGCGATCACCACGTAGCCGAGGCCGTTGAGCAGCGCAGCCAGTGGGAGGAGGAGCCCGTCGGCGAGCGGAGCGAAACGCCGGACCACGAGATGCGAGCTCAAGAGCAGGAGCAGGATGATCCCGAGGAAGGGAACGATGTTGGCCGGAAGGGCGGCAGCTCGAGCCAAGCTGGTCAAACCGTAGGCCGATGCCGTGATCAACGATCCGAGCACCAGGAGACCCAGCTCGACCGTGCGCGGCCGCATGCTCAGTTGTCCGAGTCGCAGTCCGGGATCGACGCTCCGCTGCCGTCGAGAAGGGTGAAGTTCCGCACGAAGTCGCAGGCATCGGCCCGCGACGACCACACCGTCTGTTGGCGCAATCGCTCGACGGACGCCCCATCGAGCTGCTCGACGGGGATCTCCGTGTTCTCGACCACCGAAGGTCTGAACCACAGCACACCACCAGGGCGGCCCCGGAGAATGGCGACCTCACCCTCGCTGTCATCGGCAAACCATCCCGAGCGGGCGTAGTACGCAGTGCCCCCGAATGCGACGGCCAGTACACCGAGCACACCGATGGCGAGCAGCAACGACCGAAACGGGAGGCGACGCTTGCGAGGGCGGGGCGTGTTGGCGACCAGATCGTCGGAGTAGTCCGACGCCAGACCCACGTCGTCCTCGTCGACGTTCACGGTGACGCCCTCGTCGCTCGACTCGATGACGGTCTCGTCCAGGGCCACCTCGGGCTGAGCCTCGTCGACCACATCGAGCACGACGACGGTCACGTTGTCCCGGCCTCCGTTGTCAACGGCGACTCGGACCAATTCATCGACTGCATCCTGGGGTGATGCAAGACGTCCGAGGATCGAGACGATGCCCGAATCTTCGACTTCGTTGAACAGCCCGTCGCTGGCCAACACGATGCGGTCGTTCAGTTCGACCTGGACCGCAAAGGCATCGACCTCGACCTCGGGGCCGATACCGAGAGCCCGAGTCACGATGTTGCGCTGGGGATGGGTGCGGGCCTCCTCGGCGGTCAATCGTCCCTGCCGTACCAGGTCTTCGACCAGCGAATGGTCGACCGTGATCTGCTTCAGTTCACCATTGCGGAACAGGTAGCCACGGCTGTCCCCCACATTGGCGAGGCTCATCACGCCCGCCGCAGCATCGAAGGTGGCCGCCACGATCGTGGTGCCCATGCCGCGTAGCTCGGGCAGCAACGCGCTCTCGTGAATCCTCCGATTGGCCGACTCGATCACGGTCACCAGCCGTTGTTCGGAAATGGCACCTCGTACACCGCTGATCTCGGCGATGGCCATCGCGGCCGCCTTCTCACCACCGACATGACCACCCATGCCGTCGGCGACGGCTCCCAGCGTGCCCGACACCAAGGACCGGTCCTGGTTGATCTCGCGCACCTGACCAACATGGCTGGCGGTCGCGCCCACGATGCGCATCAGTCCCTCACCCCGATCACTGGAGCTCCAAGATGGTGCCGCCGACTTGTATGCGATCTCCCGGTTGCACCACCGAGGCGGAGGTTACCTTCTGCCGATTGAGATAGGTGCCGTTGGTCGATCCGAGATCCTCCAGAACAACACCGGACTCCCCGAGTGAGAGCCGGGCGTGCATCTGGGAGATGAAGGTGTCGTCGAGGGTGATCTCGCAACCGGCGGCCCTGCCGATCGTGGCCTCGCCCTTGATCTCGAACGAGCGACCCAGGAGTTCGGGCGGTTCGAGCACGCGCAACGAACGAAAGACCGGCTTGTTCGGTCGATCCACCGTGCGGCGCGGGCGGCGCGACGTTCCCGACGAGCCCGAGGCCACGGCTCCCGCCGACGAACCCGAGAACGACCAGGTGGCTTGGAGAACACGAAGAAAGAAGAGGTACAGCAATGCCAACAGGCACCACTTGAGCACGGTGAGAAGGGCTTCGGACACGGCCTCGTAACAGTAGCCAGCACGCTGACCCGAGTCGTGCCGCCTCGATGAAGCGCTACCAACCGTCGGCGAAGGGTCGCTCAGGTCGGTATCGGAATCTGCCGTAGCGGAGATGTGGACGAACACGATCCTCGATGGACCAGCACCAACTTCGACTTCGACTTCGACTTCGACCAGCTCGATGCCCCGTCGGCGACGCGATCGCGCCCGTCAGGTGTCGGCATCGACCCCAAGTTGGTGGCTGCCTACCACGGAAGGCGATCTCCGTATGGTCGAGCCTTGCGCTGGGTCTTCGGATTGTTGGCACTGGCCGCCCTCGCCCAAGAGCTGGTTGGGACCCATTACGACCGAAAGCTCACCGCCGCGGCTCGAGCAGTGACGGGCCAACCGGATGTCGAGGTCAACTGTCGACGAGTGTGGGACGAATTGACGTTCCTCAAGGCCAACCCCGGTTTCGTCATGTGGGGATCGAAGACGGCCAACCTCAGTTTCGGCATCTGTATGGACGCCTTGTCCTGGGCCTCGGACCCCGACGACGAGCATGCCCGCGTGGCCATCATGATCCTGACCCACGAGCTGGGCCATCTCGCCGGCCACTTCGACGAAGCAGAGACCGAATGCGTGGCGATGTGGGCAGTCCCTCGAACTGCGATGGCGCTCGGCGGCTCGGAGGTCGAAGGCCGACGCACGGCGCAGTGGTACGCCGCCAGCTACAACCCTTTGTTGCGAGGCGACTACGTGGCCCCTGGCTGCCTCGCCAATCGGCCACCGGTCTCGCCGATGCTTCGATGAGCGACCCCCTCCACAGCCCACCTACTCGTCGATCACTAGAGCAGACGAAAAACCATGGTGATGGTGCCGAACGTCAACGAATCGCCATCCCGCAGCAGCTGACGTCCGACCCGAATCCCGTTGACCTTGCTGCCGTTGGTCGAACCGAGATCGACCAACGTATAGCTGTCGCCTTCGGCGTGGAGCTCGGCGTGTCGTCGAGAGGCGTTGGGATCCGACAGCACCACGGTGCTCTCGGGAAGCCGTCCCAGCACCGCCACCTCCTGCGTCAACGGGACCGTTTGGCCGTCGGCCAACTCGAGATAGGCCGGCGGTGCACCCTCGACGGCCGACTCGTCGAACGCCGACTCGATGCGAAACATCCCCACGACCCTCGAGGCGTCCTCCACGAGCGCGACCGCCACCCGGCCCAGGAACAGGAGGCCGTTGGCCTGGGCGTGTTGACGAATGCTGCCGGCCAGTTCGAGCCGCAAGGACTCCTCGATCTGCGAGAACCGTTCATGATCGGCGGCCGAGAGCCGCACGACGAATCGATTGGGCACGATGGTGCGGCCCTTGACGTCCAACGAGCGGTTGGCGTCGAGTTCCTTGACCAGGCGGCGTCCGATCTCGACCGGCTGAAGGCCTGTCTTGAACGCGCGAGCGAACATGCCCTCGACCATTCGTTCCAGACGATCCTCGAAATCCCTCAGAGCCATGCGAACCTCATTCACACCGAGCTTCACGCTAGCGGCACAGAAGTTGCGGCTGCTGTCGGCAAACGAGCACGAGGCGATACGATCAGGGCTCCGCTCGCGCGAGTGGTGGAATTGGCAGACACGCAGGATTCAGGTTCCTGTGTCCGAAAGGACGTGAGGGTTCAAGTCCCTCCTCGCGCACGACCGCCTCACGCACGACCGCACCCGCAGGGCACTGCGGAGCGCCGTCCGCAGCGGCAGTGCAGTCGATGGCGGCAGTGGAGTCGATGGCAGCGGTAGCGCGCTCGACACGGTATGCAACCGGCGGGCGAAGTAGCGTGGTGTTCGATGACGACACAACACCATGACGTACTGGTGATCGGCGCCGGCGTGTCCGGCATCTATCAGATCAAACGGCTCACCGACCTCGGCATCGATGCCATCGTGCTGGAAGGCGACGACGACCTGGGCGGCACCTGGTACCGCAACCGCTACCCGGGCGCCCGCTTCGACTCCGAGAGCTACACCTACGGCTATTCGTTCTCGAAGGAACTCCTCGACGAATGGCACTGGAACGAGATGTTCTCGGCCCAGCCCGAGAACCTGCGGTACCTGAACTACGTGGCCGACAAGTTCGAACTGCGCCAGCACATGCGCTTCGACACCAGGATCGAGACCATGAAGTGGGACGAGGACCAGAGACGTTGGCACCTCAGCACCTCGACGGGCGACACCTACAGCTGCCGATTCGTCATCACCAGCCTCGGGCCACTCTCCATCCCGACCCTTCCCAACTACGAGGGCATGGACCTGTTCAACGGGCCCTCCTTCCACACGTGGTCCTGGCCCAAGGACCCGGTCGAACTGGAAGGCAAGCGAGTAGGTGTCATCGGCACCGGGGCAACCGGCATCCAGGTCATCGCCGAGATCGCCGACAAGGTGGGTGAGCTCACGGTCTTCCAGCGCCGGCCCAACTGGAGCGCCCCGCTGAACAATCGAACCATCTCCGACGAGGAGATGGCGGCCATTCGCGACCGCTACGACGAGATCTTCGCCAACTGTGCTGCGTCACCGAACGGGTTCGAGCACGTGCCCGACCCTCGTCGCTTCTGGACCGTCACCGAGGAAGAGCGCCGACGGACCTGGGATGAACTGTACGAACAGCCAGGCTTCGCCATCCTGGCCGCGAATTTCGCCGACATCTTCTTCGACGAGAAAGCGAACCAAGAGGTAACGGCCTACATCGCTGACCGTATTCGCCAGCGGGTCAAGGATCCGGAAACGGCAGAGAAGCTCATCCCCACCGATCACGGTTTCGGCATGCAGCGGCTGCCGCTGGAGACCCACTACTTCGAGGCCTACAACCGGGACAACGTGCATCTGGTCAGCCTGGCCGAGACACCCATCGAGCGGATCACGGCCACAGGCATCCAGACCACGGCCCAGCATCACGATCTGGATCTCATCGTCTACGCCACCGGCTTCAATGCAATCACCGGCGGTTACGACCAGATCGAGATCACCGGCACCGACGGCCAGACGCTCGGCGAGAAGTGGAACGACGGCCCCAGCACCTACGTCGGTGTGTTGACGACCGGCTTCCCCAACATGTTCATGGTGGCCGGTCCGCAGAGTGCTTCTGGCTCGACCAACTTTCCACGGGCCATCGAAACCGGTGTCAATTGGGTGACCGGCCTGATCCAACACGTCGTCGAGAACGGCGTGACCCGGGTGGAAGCCCGACCAGAAGCCGAGCAGGCTTGGGTCGACGAGGTGGTTCGAGCTCACGAGCGGATGTTGTTCCGCACGAGCAAGGGCTGGTTCACCGGCTACAACTCCAACGTCGAGGGCCACCAGGAAGGAAAGATTCGGTATCAGGCCTACTTCGGTGGCGCTCCGGCCTATGCGGCCAAGGTCAACGAATCAACCGCCAACGGTTACCAAGACCTCGACCTGAGCTGACCGACCATGGACGCCACCTACTCGGCGGGGGCCGACGAGTACCGAGCGCGCATCCGCTCCTTCCTGGCCCGGCACCTTCCCCCGGACTGGGCCGGGGTCGGAGCGTTGCCGGCCGAGGAACGAGACGGTTGGTTGGAGGGCTGGCGTCGCCTGCTCAACGAACATCGACTGTTGGCACCCGAATGGCCGGCCGAGTACGGGGGCGGTGGGCTGACCGCCATCGAGCAGGTGGTCATGATGGAGGAATTCACGCGCGCCGGTGTGCCACGTGGGATCCCGACGGACACCCTCAGCATCAACATGATGGGACCCACCTTCCTTGCTTGCGGGACCGAGGAGCAGAAGCAGTACTACCTGCCTCGGATCCTGTCGGGCCAGGATCGATGGTGTCAGGGCTACTCCGAACCAGATGCCGGTTCCGATCTGGCAGGTCTGCGAACCACCGCGGTCCGAGACGGTGACGAATGGGTGATCAACGGTCAGAAGATCTGGACATCACACGGTCATCTCGCCAATTGGATCTTCGTGCTGTGCCGGACCGATCCCGACAGGCCGAAGAACCGAGGCATCAGTTTTCTGCTGTGCCCACTCGACCAGCCCGGCGTCGAGATCCGATCGATCCTGAATGCGGCCGGTGGTCGGGACTTCAACGAAGTCTTCTTCTCCGATGCCCGCACGCCGGCCCGGTGCATCGTCGGTGAAGTGAACGAGGGCTGGAACGTCACGAACCAGTTGCTGGCCTTCGAACGAGGTGGCGACGCCACAACCGTGCCGCTGGTGATCCAGTCGCTCGTCGACAAACTGATCGAGCTGGCCCGACGACGGGACCGCCTGGCTGACCCGGTGGTTCGCCAACAGCTGGCAGAGCTCCAGAACCGAGCAGGCGCACTGCAATCGAGTGGTCTGCGCTCCCTCACCTCGGTACTGGCCGGGACCGAGTTCCCCGGGGCCTCCTCGATGAGCAAGGTGCAGTGGACCGAGCTCTACCAAGACATCACCCTGGTTGCCATGGACGTCCTGGGTCCCGATGGTGCCGCTCACCTCGGAGTCGTCACCAGCGTGCCACTACCCCCCGATGCCACCAGTGCCAACGACTCCCCAACGTGGCTCAACCATCTCCTGTGTGCGCGGCCGGCCAGTATCTACTCGGGGTCCAACGAGATTCAGCGCAACATCATCGGCGAGCGAGTGTTGGGCCTGCCCCGGGAGCCGAAGGTCCAAGGTTGAGATGCGCAGCGCTGCCTGCGTCTAGGGTCGGCCCCATGACCGAGATTCACGGAACCTGTGATGCCCGATTCGGCGCGGTACGCGACGCGTTCGCTGCCAACTTCGACCGCGGCGCCGACGTCGGCGCTTCCGTCGCCGTCCACCTCGACGGCGAGCCGGTCGTCGACCTGTGGGGTGGCTTCGCTGATCGTGACCGGACAACGCCCTGGGACCGCGACACGATCATCAACGTCTGGTCGACGACGAAGACGATGACGTTCGTGGCCGCACTCATGCTCGCTGATCAGGGAGTGATCGACTTCGACGAACCCGTCGCCCGCTACTGGCCCGAGTTCGCGGCGAGCGGCAAGGACGGAGTTCTCGTCCGCCACCTGATGGGGCACACCGCGGGACTGTCGGGATGGCAGGAGAAGCTGACTCCCGAGGACCTCTACGACTGGGAGAAGGCGACGTCGTTGCTCGCGGCTCAGGAGCCCTGGTGGGAACCAGGCAACGGCTCGGGCTACCACGCCATTACTCAGGGGTACCTGATCGGCGAGGTCGTGCGTAGGGTGACCGGTCAGAGCTTCGGCACCTTCTTCCGCTCGGAGATCGCCGAACCACTCGGCGCCGACTTCCACGTCGGCTTCGGCCCCGAACTGGACGACCGGGTCGCGCTGGTGATCACGCCACCGAAGCCCGAACGACCCGAGGTGTTCCCGCCGATGATGGTTCCGACGATGGCGAACCCGCTGGTCCTGGCCAAGCAGTCGTGGGACCGAGCGTGGCGACAGGCCGAGATTCCCGCCGCTGGTGGGCATGGCAACGCCCGGTCGGTGGCCGCGGTCCAGTCGGTGCTGTCGGCCGGCGGCGAGGCACGCGGCGTCCGCCTGTTCTCGGAGGCAACGGCCCGTAGGGTGCTCGAGGAGCAGGCCCATGGGCCGGACCTGGTGCTCGGGGACCAGCTGCGGTTCGGCCTCGGCTACGGCCTCAACTCGAATGAGCTACCGGTCGGCCGGGGCGAAGCGGTCGCCTTCTGGGGTGGCTACGGCGGCTCGTTCATCGTCAACGATCTCGATCGACACCTGACGATCGCCTATGTCATGAACAAGATGGAGCTGGGCACCGTGGGCGGCCCCCGCAGTACCGCGCTCGTCGATGCCGCCTACGCGAGCCTCGAGGCCTGAGTCGGAGTTCGCGCCCACGGCCGGCTGATGGCCGACCTTCACCACCAGAGAGCGCACTCGCCTTCGCCAAGCCGGTCACGGGCATCCGGTAGTACGGTCACCGGCACAGGTCCGCCGGGCCGAAGTGAGGGGACCTGCATGACAACGATCGTCATGGTTGGCAGCGGTGTGGTCGGCATGTGTAGCGCGATGTTGTTGGCACGCGACGGGCACCAGATCACCGTCCTCGAACGAGACCCGGCCCTCCCTCCGGCAGATGCCGCTGCCGCCTGGGCCGACTGGGAACGACGCAGCGTCGCCCAGTTCCGCAACGGACACCTGTTCTTGTCGCGATTCCGCGAGGAACTGTCGAGGGAGCTTCCCGAGGTGGTGACGGCTCTGGAGGACTTCGGGGCCTTGCGTATCAACACCTTGGACGGCCTACCCGAGAGCTTCACCGGACCAGTGCTGCCCGAGGACCGACGATTCGACGTGCTCACTGCTCGGCGGCCTGTCTGTGAAGCGGCCCTGGCTCGAGTTGCCGACCAAACAGCCGGGCTGACGATTCGTCGAGGGGTTGCTGTCAGTGGTCTTGTCTTGGCCGACGGCTCGGAACACTCGGTCCCACGGGTCACGGGAGTCCGCACCGAGGAAGGCGAGGAGGTGATGGCCGACCTGGTCATCGACGCCGGCGGTCGACGGAGCCCCTTCCAGCGATGGCTCACCGAGGCCGGCGCCGCTGTCACCGAGGACGTGGACGACCTGGGTTTCGTCTACTACGGCCGCCACTTCGCCTCCGAAGACGGCTCGGTTCCCGCAGCCCACGGCGGCGGATTGACCCACTATGGATCGGTGTCGATCCTCTCGCTTGCGGCCGACAACGGAACCTGGAGCCTGATCCTGGTGGCTTCGGCCAAAGACAAGGCGATGCGGGCCCTCACCGATACCACGACATGGACCAACGTGATGCGGCAGTTTCCGCTCACGGCCCATTGGCTGGATGGCGAGCCACTCTCGGACAAGATGGAGGTCATGGCCGGTATCGCCGACATCCGGCGCCATCTGGTCATCGACGGCAAGCCCGCCGTCGAGGGTGTGGTCGCCATCGGCGATGCCTCATCGGCCACCAACCCATCGGTTGGTCGGGGTGCGTCGATCGGCCTCCTGCAGGCGATCGCGCTGCGCGACACGCTGGCCGCAACGGGGTCTGACGACCTCCACGCCTTGGCGATCGCCTTCCACGATGCCTGCGAAGAACGCGTCAGCCCCTATGTGCAGGACACCGTGGTGTTCGATCGAACACGACTCGACATCATCGAGTCCGCCATGAACGGCGTCGATTACGTCAACGACGATCCCGGCTACCTCCTGGGTCAGGCGCTTGCCAACGGGGTCGGTCGGCACCCGGACCTCCTCCGGGGATATCTCGAGGTCGCCAACCTCCTGGCTCGGGGCGCCGATGTACTGAGCCGGCCGGGCATGGCCGAACTCGCCATCGAACATGGTGCCGCCGCGCCTCCACCTGGGCCGGGTCGGCACGATTTGCTCGAGCTTCTCGGTACGTCGTAGCAACCTCGAACCCACCATGGCTGCACTTCGTCGTCGCATCGCAGCACCAGTTCCGCTGGTGAGATGGCTGTTCGAACACACCCGTCCGGTCCGTCGACGGATCAACGCCCTCGAAGCCGCCCAGGTCGAACGATTCGGCAAGAGCCCGGTCTCGCTCCTCTACCGAACTCCGGTGCTGGTCCTCGTGTCCCAGGGGCGCCGGAGCGGCCAACCACGGCGCACGCCCCTGGCCTATCTGCGCGACGGTGACGACATGATCGTGGTCGGTGGTGCCGCCGGGCAGACGGCAACGCCGGACTGGGTCGCGAACCTCCGAACCGAGCCCCACGCAACGATCGTCGCCGACCGTCGTCGTCACCGGGTCGAGGCCCGAGAACTGGCCGGAGCCGAACGTGACGACTGGTGGCCGATGCTGCTCGACCGCTGGCCCCGCATCGCTCGCTACGAAACGCTCGCTGGCCGGCCTGCCCCGGTGTTCCGCTTCGCACCGGACCCCGACCGAGCACCACCCGCTGAACCACCACCCGCTGAACCACCGCCCCGCTGAACCGTGTGCAGTCCTGCTCGCTCAGCGGCCACCTGCGCACACGGTTCGGGGCTGCGGCCAGGCCAGGCGGTCGTCGATGGTCGGTTGCGATGGCTCCGCCGCCCGGTGTCTGGCAAGATCGGCGGTGACAAAGGGGATCATCGTGAGCGACGACTACGTCATCGGCATCGGCACCGTGGGGGCGGGGTTGTGGATGAGCTACAACTCGGGTGAGAAGTGGCGCCACGTCTACCGAGGACCCGATCCGGAAGGAAATTGTCGAGCGCTCGCAGTCAGCCCTCACCAACCCGGGGATCTGTGGTGCACCTCGGACCGTGTCGGGCTGTTCCGATCGACCGACAACGGCGGAACCTGGGACCGAATCGGGCCGGACTTCGACGGCGACCTGTGGTCGATCGGCTTCGACCCGAGCGACGATCGACGAATCTTCCTCGGCACACGGCCCGGGATCAGCCGGTCGACTGACGGGGGCAACACCTTCGAATCGTTGACGACCTCGATCAGACCGACATGCCCGATCGGCGTGCCCCGTACCACCAACATCGTAGTCGACCCCGACGAGCCCTCGAACGTGTGGGCATCGGTCGAGGTCGACGGTCTGCATCGATCATCCGACGGTGGAACCAGCTGGACATCGCTGGGTCAGCTGGGACCGAACGAGTTCCACAACGACGTGCACGGGTTCGCCATGCAGTCGACCGCCCAGGGCACTCGACTGCTCATCGCCACGCCGTTCGGCCTCGGCCGGTCGACTGACGACGGGGCATCCTTCGACTGGCACACCTTCGACCCCTTCGAAGGGTCCAGGTACGACCTGGCCTACTCGCGTTGTGTCCTCGCCCCGTGGGACGACGTGGTCGTCGTCTGCGTCGGCGATTACATCCCCGGAGCCGTCGGCGCCCTCGAGATCAGTCGGGACGGCGGCGAGACCTGGCACCGCGAATCTCTGCCGGTCACACCCAATTCGACCATGTACTGGTTGGCGACCCACCCTGACCTGCCCGGCACCATGGTTGCCACTTCGGTGTTCGGCCAGATGTACGTGTCGGACGACTTCGCCCGGTCGTGGCGCAAACTCGACCGGGAGTTCAACGAGATCCGAGCGGTCACCCTGACACCGGCCTGATGCTGCCACACCCACTCGACATCCCGAGGAGAACCCGATGAACACGCAACCTCAAGGTCCGCCGGCCCTACGCCTGCATCATCACGCCTACGTCGTGGCCGACATGGAGCGGACCCGGCGGTTCTACGAGGACGTCCTCGGATTTCCCCTGGTGGCAACGTGGTGCGAGGTCGAGACGGTGCGAGGCAAGGAGCGGACCTATTGTCACACGTTCTTCGAACTGGTGGACGGCTCGGCCCTGGCCTTCTTCCAGTTCGCCGACCCGGCCGACCACGACGACCTGTACCTGAACTCGGCCGAGTCGTTGAATCACGTGGCGTTGACTGCCGACGCTGCAGGTCAGGCCGGCGTGCGTGACCGTCTCGATGCTGCCGGTGTCGCCCACCGCACCATCGACCATGGGTACTGCACGTCGCTCTACGTGCTCGATCCTGATGGCTTGACCGTCGAGTTCACCGTCGATGCCGCCACGATCGAGCAGCTCGACAGCTGGCAGCGGTCCACGGCACGAGCATCCCTGGACCGATGGCTGGGTGGCGACCGAACACCCAACAACGACGTGCGGGCAGGCTGAGCGGGCTCAACCCACGGCGTCGAAGATCCGCACGGCGTCCAATGCCAGGCGGGGGACGTCGGCGACGGCCGTTCCCAGATCGTCGCTGACGGTCAACTCCATGACGATGGTCCTCCCATCGACGACGACCACTCGCACCGTCCTCGAGCCGGCGTCGGTCACGAACAGGTGATCGGTGGCATCGACGAAGGCCGAGTGCTGTGAACGACCATCACCGACATCGGACCAAATCGGCAGCACGACGTCGGCGGTCCCTAGCGCTGTCTCCCCCGGCCCGAGTTCAGGATCTGCGACTCCTCCGACATGTACGGTGATGTTCAGACCCGTCTCGGATTCCTGATCCCACATGTTGACCGTGGTCTGCCCCTCGGCGATCGGTGCGTAGTTCCACCCGTTGGGGACGACGAAATCGAGGCCCTCCCCCGCCAGGTCGTCTCGCGAACCGAAGACATCGGCCCAGAGCTGACTCGATCCGTCCGTTGGATCCCACACCACCAGGTCGTTCCAGCCAACCTCGTTGTCGTAGAAGGTCACCATGGCAGCAAACCAGCCGGTCGATCCCAGCCACCCCAGGTCACCCAGCGCGAACATCTCGGCGTCGACCGGCGATTCGACGAGCTCCGGGATCTGACCGGGTTCGGTGCCGGCTGCGAAGAACAGGGCCACCGGAGATTCCTCACAGGTCTCGACGAACGCCAACTCGCCGAAGGGACCGAATCGAAGGTCGAGGGTACCGACCGGTCCGAGCTCGTCGTAGCGATGGACGGTCTCACCGTTGCGATCCAGACCGAGGAGCCCCTGCCGACATTGGACATCGTCGCTCGGGTCGACCCAGCGGACGAACTGCGTTCCCCGGTCGTCGATAGGCGAACCGACCACTTCGGCCTCGGTCGCCCGGTCGGCGGCCATGGTCGTCGTAGTTCCGTCGAATGGGGGCAACTGGCTCGTCGAGGACGTGACCGAGGTCGTGGTCGTCGGCGCCCCGACCGACGTGGAGGTCGACGAATCGGTCGCCACCGCGTCGCCGTCGCCACGACCGACGAAGAAGAGGGCGCCGACACCGAGGGCGATCAGCGCGACAACGCCACCGATGATCGGTCCGAGACCGCGTTCTGTGGATCGGTTCACCGTGTTCTCATCGGTCGTGTCCGTCGGCTCTCAAGCGAACCGATCGGGTGGGGCTCCTCAGTCGACGGCCGCGACGATGCAGATCTCGACCAGCAGTTTGGGGCTGGCCAGATGCGCCTCGATACAAGCTCGAGCCGGGGCCTGCCCCTCGGGCACCCATGCGTCCCACACCTCGTTCATCGGGCCGTAGCCGTTGTCGACATCGCGCAGGATGATGGTGGCCGACAACAGACGGTTCTTGTCGGTGCCGACTTCGGCCAACAGCGCATCGATCCTTTCCAATACGGAGCGAGTCTGGCCGGCGACGTCGGCATCGGCGTCGGCTGCGACCTGGCCGGCCAAGTAGACGACACCGTTGTGGACGACGGCCTGGCTCATGCGGGCATTGGTGTGGAAGCGAGTGATGCTCATGGACCCGAGACTAGAGCAGTCCGGTCCTGCTGAGTTGCCAGAAAGCTGTCCGCGTCTCAGTCGACGGTGTCGAGGACACCGCTGGCATCCTCGCCCGGTCGCCTCGGCCGGGAGCCTCGTCGGGTAGCAGGGCCTTCGGGAAGATCACGACCGATCCACACATCGTGCTTGCAGATCGAACAATGGGCCGACGCATGCATATCACCGATGTGCAACACCAGGGTCAACGCTCGGCAGTCACAGGTCTGCTCGGGATCATCAGATTCCAGCACCGCGAAGTTCTATCCGATGGATCAGCCGCAATGGGATATCCTCCGAAAGGTCATCGACGAGGAGTTCACGCAATGGCAGGACACGCCCCACCAACCCCAGAAGTCGAGCAGCCCTGGTTCGCTCCGTTGATCGGTGTCGCCTTCGCGATCGTGGTGCTCGCCTCGCTTGGACTGGCAACGGCCGCCATCTACGACAGCAGCGACTCGGATACCACTGACCATTCGGACTCGGTCACGACCGATCACGACGACACGACCGACTCCGGGCACTCAGACGACGAAGGCTGAGTCTGGCCGGGCCCCGACGTCGAGCCCAGCGGCCAACAACTCGGGGACGCTGGGGGCATCGACCGGACGGCTGAAGAAGTATCCCTGGAGAAGCTGGACGCCCGAACGACGCAACGATTCCCATTGTTCGATCGTTTCCACGCCCTCGGCGACGATCGGCGCGCTGACCGCGCCACCGATCTCGACGATCGCAGTCATGATCGCGCACGGTTGATCGGGAGCTCCCCCCAACTTCGTCCGCATCTCGCTGAGCATGATCAGCAGAGCTCGATCGACCTTCACCAGGTCGAGCGGCGTCGCCAGGAGCTGTCCGAGATTCGAGAATCCGGCACCGAAGTCGTCGATCGCAACCTGGCAACCTCGCGCTTGGAGATCGCGGAGATGGGCGAGCGCCAGGCCTTCCTGTCTCACCATGGCCGATTCCGTGATCTCGAGCACGACGTCGGACGGGTCCAGCGCGTGCGATCCGAGAATCGCCAGCACTTCGTCACGGAAGGACGCCTCCAGGAGTTGGGTGGGGGAAACGTTGACCGTCAGCTTCACGCCGGTGGCCAGTCCCGCCGATCGCCACCCAGCCAGTTGGGCGCAAGCAGACTCCAGCACCCATCGGCCGATCTCCACGATGCGCCCCGATGCTTCGGCAATCGGGATGAACACCTCGGGTGAGACGACGCCGACGGTCGGGCTGGTCCATCGAAGCAGGGCCTCGAGCAGTTCGATCTGCGCCGTGTCGGCCGACACGATCGGCTGGAAAACGAGGTGGAACTCGTCCATCGAGGCCTCGTCGAGTGCTCGCCTCAGGTCCAAACTGCGGAGCGATCGTTCCTTGAGTTCGTCATCGAAGAACTTGCTTTGATCACCGCCGTGCGCCTTGGCCTCGTACAGGGCGATGTCGGCCTCTTTCAACGCCCGGGTCAGGTCCTCGGCATCGGCAGCCTCGGAGATCCCCACACTGGTTCTGACCCGCTCGCGACCCTGCTCCAGTCGGATGCTCGTGTGCAGACACTGGATCAACCTCGATGCCATCTCGACGAGGGCCTCGGTCCGCAATCCGGGAAGCACCACCGCGAACTCATCGCCCCCCAATCGCACCAGGTGTCCGTCGGATGCCACCACACGCCTGAACCGCTCGGCCACGACGCACAGCAACTCGTCACCGGCAACGTGACCCAACAGATCGTTGATCCGCTTGAAACCATCGAGATCCAACATCATCAGACCGAACGGACCGCCCCCGGAGACCAACGGCCCGAGGGCCCGTCGGTTGGGCAGACCGGTGAGCGGATCGATACGCGCCTGGCGTTCGAGCTCGCGTCGAACCGATTCCTGATTCG